>JABCOB020000195.1 GCA_013333835.2 Bacteroidia bacterium | reverse complement strand
TTCAATAGATCCCCACTTCCTCGCGAAGATCCTAACCCTTTCAACGTATTGTATGACCAAAATCGGGCTCATTAGCGATGCCCACGGACACTGGGACGCCGACATCGAAGAGTTTTTCGCCCCCTGCCAACAGCTCTGGCATGCTGGCGACATCGGGAACCTAGAGCTGGCAGACACCATTGCGCGGTTCCGCCCGCTCGTTGCCGTATATGGGAATATAGACGGGGCCGACGTGCGAAGCGAATACCCTCTAGAGCAAACCATAGTACTCGAGGACGCCACAATTTACATGCGCCATATCGGGGGTTACCCCGGGCACTACGCACCTGGGATTGCCAGTATTCTGCGCGCAAAGAAACCCAGCATTTTTATCGATGGCCATAGCCACATACTCCGCATCATCTACGACCGAAAGTTCGACCTCCTCTTCCTCAACCCCGGCGCTTACGGGCACACTGGATTCCACAAAGTACGGACTGCCCTGCGATTCGGCCTCCAAGAGGGAAAGCCCTCGAATATGGAAATCCTCCAGCTCCCCCGTTAGCCCAACGATTCGCCCCGTTAAATCGCCGTGCTACACCCCCCGCCACTCGTGCCCCTCTGGCAGAAAATTACAGCCCAATGAATACGGAATCAACAAAAATACCTACCTTTGTGGTGCGGTGCAGGGCACTGGAGAAGTTGGAGTGTTTACTAAGGAAGGAAGTGTAATGGAGTATTCGGAGAATCACGACGATCGGAATGATGTGCATTCCACAGCGGTGCGGGCGGGCAAGCGAACCTATTTCTTCGATGTGAAGGCTACCCGGAATGATGACTACTACCTGACGATAACCGAGAGCAAACGTCGGCCAGGCGAGGATGCCTCATACGAAAAGCACAAAATATTCCTCTACAGGGAGGATTTCAGCAAATTTTCTGAAGGGCTAGCCCAAGCTATCGATTACATAGTGCAACAGAAGGGCGAGGTTGAGCCCAGAGACGAGAATGACTATTACGGGGAGGAGCAGTAGAAAGCTGCCCATCCAATTCATGAAGAGGGGGGAGATGCCTAGGGTATCTCCCCCCTCTTTTGCTGCCAGCCCCAGCGAGCAATCCACACGTCCTGAGACCTCTGCGTAGAGGTGGACACTTACCACGCTCGGCACGCTCGCCACCGCCCCTACCAAGATCCCAGAGAACAGAAGGGTCGCGATGCCATTCCCCGTTTTGCCTGCAGCGCGCTAGAATCTGGAAATTAAGGGCTCTGCCAAACCTGCATGAACGATGCGGCACATTACGTTGGTACCGTCTTCAATAAATTGAATCGCCTGATTAAAAACGATTTACCCACCTAGCGTCTCCAGCGAATTCCCTTACCCTTCACGTCCCTCCTCCAGTCCAGCAAGGAGCTTGAGGGTGTGAAGCTGGTTGAGCGCTTCCAGCGGGGTGAGGTTGTCCACATCTATGGAGGCTATGCGACTACGGAGAGCGCGCAGCACGGGATCCTCCACCTGGTACACATTCAGGTTCTGCGACTCCGTGGCCACATCGCCCACCGTTGATTCCGCAGGGGCATTCCGCGCAGCCTCTAGCCCAGCCAGGATTGCGTTTGCACGCTGTACCACCCGCGGCGGCATCCCCGCAAGCTTCGCCACGTGGATACCAAAACTATGCTCGCTACCACCAGCCACCAGCTTGCGTAGGAATATGATTTTGCCATCGTACTCGCGCACGCTCACGCTGTAGTTCCGGATTCGCTCAAACTGCTTGGCCATCTCGTTGAGCTCGTGGTAGTGGGTGGCGAATAGGGTTTTGGCCCTCGCCTCTGGTTGATCGTGGATATACTCAGCCATAGCCCAGGCTATCGAGATACCGTCGTAAGTGCTAGTACCCCGCCCGATCTCGTCGAGCAGAATCAGGCTGCGCGCAGAGAGGTTATTGAGGATGCTAGCCGCCTCCGTCATCTCCACCATGAAGGTCGATTCTCCGAGCGAGATGTTGTCCGAAGCCCCTACCCTTGTGAAAACCTTATCCACCAGCCCGATGGTAGCCCGCTTGGCTGGGACGAAGCTCCCGCACTGGGCTAGGATTACGATGAGAGCCGTTTGCCGGAGTAGGGCCGATTTACCCGACATGTTAGGGCCTGTGAGCATGATGATCTGCTGATCGTCAGGATCGAGGCGCACGCTGTTGGTGATATACTCCTGCCCTGGGGGGAGCGCGTCGGCTATTACTGGATGCCAACCCTCCTCAATGTCAAGCACTCTCGATTCATCCACCACTGGGCGTACCCACCGTTTCTCGGCCGCAAGGTGGGCAAACCCCCTAAGCGCATCGAGCTGCGCTAAAAGGCTCGCATTGAGCTGAATTGTAGGGATGTAGCCCTGCATGGTTTGCAGTAGCTCTGCGTAGAGGCGAGCCTCTATGGCCAGAATCCTATCGTTTGCCCCGAGTATCTTGGTTTCCAGCTGCTTGAGTTCATCGGTCACGTAGCGCTCGGCCTGCACCAGGGTCTGCTTGCGATGCCACTCTGGCGGCACCCGCTCCTTGTGGGTATTACGAACCTCAAAGAAATAGCCGAAAACTCCATTAAAGCCCACCTTGAGCGAGGTAATGCCGGTTCGGGCACTCTCTCGCGCGCATAGCGCATCCAGGTGCTTTTGGCTGCCATTCACCAGGTCGCGCAGCTCGTCGAGCTCCACGTCCACCCCAGGTGCAAACACCTCCCCTTTCCCCAGATGGCTGGGATCCTCGCGCAGTTCACGGGCAATGCGCGCCACTAGCGTTTCGCAGGGATTCATCTGCTCACCGATCTGGCGTAGGTGCGGCTCTGTGGCATCGAGCAGCAGCGCCCTGATACCCACCAGCAGAGCCAATGAAGCCCCTAGCTTCGCCATCTCCCTGGGGGTGATACGCCCGAGCGCCGCCCTGGAGGCTAGGCGTTCCAGATCGCCAATCTGCCCGAGATCGTCTGCCAAATCGTCACGCAGCGTGCTACGTTGCGCCAGGTATTCCACCATCGCATGGCGATTCACAATGGGGGCGACCTCCTTGAGCGGCAAGGCCAACCAACGGCGCAGCAGGCGAGCCCCCATCGGAGTTACAGTCCTATCGATGGTCTCTACCAGCGACTTCCCCCCCTCGGCCAACGCGCTGAATACCTCCAGATTGCGTAGGGTGAACCTATCGAGCCAGATGTACTGATCCTGATCGATACGCCGCACCCCCGTGATGTGGGCTAGCTGCCCGTGCTTAGTGAGGTCTAGATAGGCGAGCGCAGCCCCCGCAGCCGCCACCCCTTGGGTTAGCGTCTCGATACCAAACCCCTTGAGCGACAGCGTGCCGAAATGCTGCTGAAGCCTATGCGCCGCATCGGTAGGCGAGTAGGCCCAATCGTCCATCCGCGTCGTGTAGATATTGGGGGGGAGCAGCTCCTCAGCCTCGCGCAGCCGATCACGCGGAACTAGCACCTCCTTCGGGCGGAAGTTGGTGATTAGCTTGTCGATATAGTCTGGCGAGCCCTGCGCCACGTAGAACTCCCCGGTGGAGAGATCGACAAAGGCGATGCCCGGCTGCGCCTCATCCACGGCGAGCGAGGCGAGGAAATTGTTCTCCCGGCGCTCGAGCAGTCCGTCGTCTACCGACACTCCTGGGGTTACCACCTCTGTCACGCCACGCTTCACCAGCTTCTTGGTGAGCTTGGGATCCTCCAGCTGCTCGCATATCGCCACCCTAAGCCCTGCGCGCACCAGCTTAGGCATATAGGTGTCTATGGCATGGTACGGGAATCCTGCGAGTGGCATATCTGCCGCCCCGCCGTTGGCCCTGCGTGTGAGCGTTATGCCTAGGATCTCAGACATCCGAAGGGCATCCTCATTGAACGCCTCGTAGAAATCGCCCATTCTGAAAAGGATGAGCGCATCGGGGTGCTGCGCCTTCACCTCGCTGTACTGGCGCATCATCGGGGTCTCCACTGGGCCAAAAAGGGTATTATCTCTAGGCATAGTCGCACCTAGGGCTAGCCGCCCGGTCTGGTTTAAAATGCGAAGGTAATGAATTCTGCTGGAAAATCTGAACATCAGCGCGAAGAAAAAAACCACACTTCCAAAAATAGTGTGTTCGCATTGTGTGTTTCTAAGAAATTATATCTATAATTCTGATATGCTGCGAATTGATGCAATAACCATTTTTGATGGAATATCAGATTAATAAACGCTATACCAACTCAATACCATCTCCGTACCAACTCTAGTGCATATTCGGATTTCGCTAGCGAAATCCGAACATGAAGCGGCGGAGGTATAGAGGAGGTAGGGCGCAGATAGGGAGGAGGTACGGCCCCGGCTAACCCAGAGCGCATGGCATAGCCCCCCCAGCACCGCAACCATGCGTATTAAGAGCACACGGCAAGAAAGCATTGATCGGGGGGTACGGGAAGCCGTTACAAAGGCCATCCAGCGGCAGAATAGGACTTCACGGGCAGGGAGCTTTCGGGCTGCCCTTTCCGCGGCATTCGCCTATTTGGCGGCTATTCGGCAGCTTGCCCATAACCTTTTCGCCCTGGACCTGGCACTGCGCCTGACGAAATGGGCATGTATGCACACAGTGGGGTCAGTTCTACTGCCAATCTGTCAGCAGCCGCCCGTTGGCATTCGGTTTGCTAGGAAAACCTTGCGGCGCCACCCTCCCACGGGCTGCGGCGCTAGGGTTAACCAGAAAAGCAAGAACGGATAAGCATGGCAACACAGACTGGGCAGATAGGGGTTACGAGCGAGAATATATTCCCCATTATCAAGAAGTTCCTCTACAGCGACCACGAGATATTCCTCCGGGAGCTGATATCGAATGCGGTGGATGCTACCCAGAAGCTCAAGACGCTGGCGACTGCGGGCGATTTCAAGGGCGAGCTGGGCGACTGCACCATAGAGGTTACCGTGGACAAGAAGGCTGGCACGCTGACCATAAGCGACCGCGGTATCGGGATGACGCAGGAGGAGGTGGAGCGCTACATCAACCAGATTGCGCTCAGCGGGGCAGAGGCGTTCCTGAGCAAGTACAAGGATCAGGCTAACAACATCATAGGGCACTTCGGGCTGGGCTTCTACTCGGCCTTCATGGTGAGTGATCGTGTAGAGATCGAATCGCTATCGTGGCAGCCCGAGGCGAAGCCCGTCCACTGGTCCTGCGAGGGCGACCCGAGCTACACGCTGGAGGAGGGCAAGCGCAAGGATAGGGGTACCGATATCATCCTGCACATCGCCAAGGAGAATGAGGAGTTCCTAGAGGAGGCTCGGGTAGAGGAGCTGCTGGAGAAGTACTGCCGATTCCTCCCGGTGCCGATAGCCTGCGGCAAGAAGCGCGAGTGGAAAAACGGGAAGGAGGTGCTGACCGATGAGGCCAACATCATCAACACGCACGACCCGCTCTGGGCCAAGCGGCCTGCCGACCTCAAGCCTGAGGACTACGAGGAGTTCTACAGCTACCTGTTCCCGGAGGCTGAGCCGCCGCTCTTCTACATCCACCTGAATGTGGACTACCCCTTCACGCTCACGGGCATCCTCTACTTCCCGCGCATTCGCAACCAGTTCGACATGCAGCGGAACAAGATACAGCTCTACTGCAACCAGGTGTTCGTGACCGATGCGGTGGAGGGCATAGTGCCAGAGTTCCTCACGGTGCTGCACGGGGTGATAGATTCGCCCGACATCCCGCTGAACGTGTCGCGGAGCTACCTGCAGAGCGATTCGAACGTGAAGAAGATCTCGGCGCACATCACCAAGAAGGTGGCCGACAGGCTGCAGGAGCTGTTCGACACAGACCGCGAGGCGTATCAGAAGAAGTGGGACGACCTCAAGCTCTTCGTGGCCTACGGGATGATAACCGATGAGAAGTTCTACGAGAAGGCGGAGAAGTTCGCCCTCTTCAAGAATGTGGACGGGAAGTATTTCACCCTCGAAGAGTACAAGAATCTGGTGGGCGAGAGCCAAAAGGATAAGCACGGCAGCACCATCTACCTCTACTCCACCGACCGCGATGGGCAGTGGAGCTACATAGAGCAGGCCAAGAATCGCGGCTACGACGTGCTGCTGATGGATGGGCAGCTCGACAGCCACCTCATCAACCACCTGGAGAGCAAGCTGGAGAAGGTGCGCTTCACCCGGGTAGACAGCGCCACGGTAGACCACCTGATAGAGAAGGAGAACCAGGAGGCCGTAACGCTCTCGGCCAACGAGCAAGACTACCTGCGCACCGCGGTAGAGGCCGCCGCCGAGGGGCAGAAGCAGAGCATATTCGTGAGCATAGAGGCCCTGGGTGAACAGGAGCTGCCGGCGGTGATAACCCAGAACGAGTTCATGCGCCGAATGAAGGATATGGCTGCCCTAAGCCCCACTGGCAACTTCTACGCCAGCATGCCGGGCAGCCTGACGCTGGTACTCAATGCCAGCCACCCGCTCATAAAGGAGCTGGCCGCTGACGTTGTAGCAGCGAAGGGCACTGAGGTTGAGGCCGTAGACAAGCAGATAGCCCCCCTCCGCACCGAGGAGGAGACCCTGCGCAAAAAGACCGACAAGCTGAAACCCGAGGAGGTAGAGCAGGCCGATAAGGATCGGCTAAGCGCCCTGAGCAAGAGCATAGACGACCTGCAAGCCCAGCGGAAAGAGATCCTCGATGGATACGGCAAGGCTAGCCAAATGGCCCACCAGGTGGTAGACCTCGCCCTGCTGGCCAACAACCTGCTCAAGGGCGAGGAGCTGGCACGGTTTGTACGGCGCTCGGTAGAGATGATTGAGAAATAGAGGCGGGAATGTAAAACGGGGCGACCTCGTCGGTCGCCCCGTTTGCCTTTTCGCCCCTGTACCCCAGGGCTGCTGCAGAGGATGGCAAGCACTCGCTACTCCCGGCCTCGCCCCTACATAAATCTGCAGGCTCTCGCCTATCGGTTGCGGGAGCCGCCGTTCTCTTGAAGTATTTTTGCCCATCCCACTCAGGAATAGGAAGATAGAGAGCTTTGCAAAATGCTCTTAGGCAATGCAGCGTGCCACTCCGCTACAAACGCCTTTAACCAGCGTGCGGGCCGATTCAACGAGCTTGGCATTCCATGGAAACGATTCACTTCCGCTACAATCGGCTCTCGCACCGCGCGCTCTACCTGATGCTGATAGTGGCATTCCTGGCGGGTATTGGGCTGGTTAGGCTGGTGTTCATCGACTGGCTCAAGATGGATAGGGGGGAGGGTCCCCAGCTGTTCCAAGAACACCCGAATTTGGCCGTATGGACGATCTTCGGGTCACTTCCCACTAGCACCCTTTCGCTCTGCTATGCAGCCTACCGCCTGTGGGGGCGCAGAGATGCCGAGGGATGCCTTGAGCTGCACGCGGGCTACGCGGTAGTGCGACGGGAGGATCGGGAGTTCCGGGTAGAGCGCAACGAGCTGCCTATCAGGCTGCAGTACTCGCCAACGATAGCCTACGGGTTCTACCTTCTGCGAACACCACGGGAGCGTATGGCGTTGATTCCCTCCCAGCTGGAGGGCAAGGAGAGAAAGCGCCGCAAAGGCTCGCTAGACGGGGCGATGAAACGCCTTAGGGAGTGGATGGTAGAAGAGGGGATGGTCTAAGGCAGGTCTTCGGCTGAGCGATAGGCCTGCAGTTCACCAGTGCCAATGGCCGCGGCCTCGACAACCCTGTAATGACGCTCGGCAATTTTTACGACCCGATCCTCAGGTAGGTGAAGCCCTCCAGCACTTCGCGGTCGAATACATTCCGACCATCGATGATGAGGGGGATGCGCATGGCAGTCCGCACCTGCTGCCAGTTCGGCATACGGTAATCCTTCCACTCGGTCACATGGAAAAGGGCATCGGCCTCCTGCACCGCCTCGTAGGGCGTGGCCGCATAGGCAATACGATCACCAAAGAGCCTACGGGCCTCAGGGATGGCAGCCGGATCGTAGGCCGAAATGGCACACCCCGCCCCTAGGAGCTGCTCTATGAGGGTGATGCTCGGCGCCTCGCGCATATCATCGGTTCCGGGCTTAAAGGCAAGCCCCCACACCGCCACCCGCCTACCGTGTACCTCGCCATTAAAGTATGAGTAGAACTTGCTGAATAGCACCTTTTTCTGCGCGCTATTCACCGCTTCGGTGGCCTCCAGGAGCTGCATGGATAGCCCATTCTGCCCAGCGGTATGGATGAGTGCCTTTACGTCTTTCGGGAAGCAAGAGCCGCCGTAGCCACACCCAGGGTAGAGGAATTTTGCCCCTATACGCGGGTCGCTACCCATCCCCTGCCTCACCAATGAGACATCGGCCCCCACCTTCTCGCAGAGGTTGGCCACCTCATTCATAAAGCTTATGCGCACGGCCAGCATGGCGTTTGCCGCATATTTGGTCATTTCTGCCGAGCGTATGTCCATGAATATCACCCTGAAGTTGCTCAAGAGCATCGGCTTGTAGAGCGCTGCCATCAGCTCCTGCGCCCAAGGGGAATCAGCCCCCACCACCACGCGGTCGGGCTGCATGAAATCCTTCACCGCGCTCCCCTCCTTGAGGAATTCGGGATTCGATGCCACGTCAAAGGGAATTTCCACACCTCGTGCGGATAGCTCGCTGGCAATGATGGCCTTTACCCTATCGCCCGTTCCAACCGGGACGGTACTCTTATTCACCACCAGGAGCGGATGATCAAAGAGTTTCCCCACTTGCTGCGCCACATTTTCTACCCCCTCAAGGTTCGCGCTGCCATCGGGATTCGGCGGCGTGCCCACCGCGATGAATAGCACCTGGGCCTGCCCTACCCCCTCGGCTAGACTCGTGGTGAAATGCAGCCGTCCCGCCGCCTGATTCCGTTCCACCAAATCTTGCAAACCAGGCTCATACATGGGAATCTGATTGCCCTGCAGGCTGGCGATTTTCGCGGCATCGGTATCCACACAGTAGAGGGTATTGCCCAGCTCGGCAAGGCAAGCGCCCGTTACTAATCCCACATACCCAGTGCCTACTATAGTAATATTCATAAATAGAAAGAGTTACAGCACATACAATAGCTCTAAAGCGAACGCTAAATAAGTGAAAAGAGGCGAAATATCCATCTATCTGCCGAAAAAGACGTACCTTTGCCTGTTGTGAAGGGGTGAAATATAGCTGGAATATGCAGCATTGCCATTCGATATTGATAACGGGAGGCACGGGGTCCTTTGGACAGGCGTGCGTGCAGGCGCTCCTGCGAGACTACCCGGGCGTACGGAGAATCGTGGTGTACTCGCGCGATGAGCTCAAGCAGTACGAGATGCGGCAACGGTTCGGAGGCCAAGAATACCCGCAGATGCGCTACTTCATTGGCGACGTGCGCGATGGAGAGCGGCTGAAAAGGGCCTGCGAGGGCGTGGACCTCATAATCCACGCTGCCGCCATGAAGCAGGTGGATACTGCCGAATACAACCCCGATGAGTGCATTAAGACCAATATTGGCGGCGCCCAGAATGTGATAAATGCTGCGCTCTACCACGGGGTAAAACACACCATAGCGCTATCGACCGATAAGGCTTGCGCCCCCACGAATCTCTATGGGGCCACCAAGCTCACTAGCGATAAGCTCTTCATAGCGGCCAACAATATCCGGGGTGCGCACGATGCGAAATTCTCCGTGGTTCGCTATGGCAACGTGATGGGAAGCCGCGGTTCTGTAATCCCCTACTTCCAGCATTTGAGAGACGAACACGCAGATAGCCTGCCGATTACAGATCGGCGAATGACGCGCTTCAACATATCGCTACAGGAGGGTATCAGCCTGGTGTTTTTCGCAGTAGAACACCATCTAGGCGGGGAGATTTTCATCCCCAAAATCCCCTCATACCGCATTACCGATTTGGCAGAGGCTATAGCACCAGGGCTGCCGCTTAGAGAAGTGGGGATTAGGCCCGGGGAGAAGCTGCATGAGGAGATGATAACACCCACCGATGCCCTATCGACCATCGATCTTGGGCCTTACTACGCCATACTCCCTGCGAATTCATGCAGCCACAAACCCTCTGATTACCTGGCCCACCACCAGGGTAAACCTGTACCCGCGGGATTCCACTACAGCAGCGACAGTAACCAAATGTGGGAAACGGTAGATACGCTCAGGGAAAAAATAGCGAAGCTCCCCACTCATGGCTAATGCGGAGCAGCAAAAAAATAGCCTACTACACCAAGATGTAGTAGGCTATCAATTGCTAATGCTGGTAAGCTCCAGCCTGTTACGATGTGTTTGCCCCGAGCATCTCTCGTTGTTGGAATTCCCCTACTGCTCCTCTGCTGCGCACCTTGGGTATGCCCCGCACAGGTCAACAGGTGCGTGGTGCTTGCCTACAATGCGGAGAATCTCTTTGACCCTAGGGTCGACAGCGTAAATAGGGATACCGCCTTCACTCCGAGTGGCTCTTACCACTGGACAACGAAGAGGCTGCAGGCCAAGGCTATAGGACTTAGCAAAGCGATAATAAATGCAGGGCATGGCCTCCCCGTGGCACTCATAGGTCTGGCTGAGGTAGAAAATCGACGGGTGCTAGAGGTTCTGCGCGACCGAACACCGCTACGCAGACTCGGCTATAGGATTGTGCACCGCGATTCGCCAGACCCGAGGGGTATAGATGTTGCGCTCCTCTACCGTCCAGATCTCACCACACTCCTCCATTCGGCATGGATTCCCGTGCTAACTGATAGCGCGGCCCAGCTCTACTCGCGCGATATGCTGGCATGCACTTTTGCAATAGGCCACGATACCCTCTGGGTAGTGCAATGCCACTGGCCCTCAAAAAGGGGGAGCGGCGCGCTATCAGACACCAGAAGGCTGGCGGCTCTACACCAGCTACGCCACTACCTCGATTCATTGCGTAGCCTACAGCCCCTAGCGAAGATCTTGGTAATGGGCGATTTCAATGACGAATCGAACTCAAGCCTTTTCACCCAGATAGCCAGCAAGCAGTTAAACACCGCAATTCAGCAAGGTTTGCTCTACCTGCTTCCTCGCGTGGCAGAGGACAAAGAGCCCTCGGCAGGCTACAAGTACCACGGGCGCTGGGAGCAGATAGACCACATGTTCGCCTCCCCAAACCTACTTAGCCGCAAGGGGCTCCATATCAGCGGGGGCGGTTTCTACCTAGGCGGGCACCCAAGCCTGCTAGAGGAAGACTGGGCCTACGGCGGTATACGGCCTCTACGAACCTACCAAGGGCCAAGATACTACGGGGGTGTGAGCGACCACCTGCCTATAGGGGTAGTGCTAGCCTGGTGAATACGCTCTACTGGCAGACTATCAGTATTATGCAGAATAGCACAACGCCCACGCAAAGCGCTATGAGTAGCTTTAGCAGCTGCAGGCGGCGGATGGCTACCCGCGTGGTGCTGCTGTAGCGCAGTATAACGCTGGTAATCTGGATAACCATGGTGGATGATCGGGGAACTACTGCCCATGCCCCCTCTGCTATGGCAAGCGCGCTGTACTCCACCTCGTTCTCATTGGCTAGCACCACCACCATTACGTGTGGCGAGGCCCGCCGGATGGACTCCAAGCCCTCTTGCCCATTGAGCGTCATATGGGTTTGCGCCATGAACTGGTACGCCACAAGCGCTATGTGCATCTGGTTTGACGCAAATTCCATGTCGGGCAGCGATGACACTAGCTGTTCGCCTCCCCCATATTGCACTACCCTACAACGAAGACTGGGCGAGAGCGTCTGCATCAACTCCGCCAAGTAAGTGGGACTGGAATCCACCACGTAGAGGTTTACGAGAATATCTGTCACTGCTCTACCCCAATTTTAGCCCGTAAAGGTAGCTAATTCCCGCGATTTTTTACACATGGTAAAAGGGCACCCCACAGCAGGATGCGCATCTTTACTCCTCTTCCTAAAACACAGCTTTAAGCTGCACGCTCCCTGAATGCACTGGGGTATCTAGCCCTAGCGAACGCATCTGGTAAAGTAGCGATGCCTGTAGGTACTTCGTAACCCGATACCGGAGGGTTGCGCCCAGCAAAATATTATGCCCTGGGGCTAACCCTTGCTGCAGGGTATAGCTTCGTGGATCGGCATTGTTCAATGTTGAGCGAAGATTGGCGTAGGAAAGGTTGCACAGGATTTCCCAACGAGCGGCAAGGGGGCGATTTGCTGACAGTTCAACCCGTTTTATACTGGCACTCGCAGGCTGGGCGGGAATCGTAATCCCCTTCCACTGCGCAAGCAGAGTGTACAATTGTCCCAGTTGCCCTCTCCACAGCACTTTAACTTCCCAGCTCTGCTCTCGGGCAAACAGCGCGGCCTCTGGCATATAGGGCAAACTCTGCGAACCATGAGCCAGCGCATACTCCACACCACCCCCCCACCCTACGCGGTTTGGCGTAGCAAGCTCCCAGGTGTGGGCACGTCGCCACTGGGCAGACAGGCCCTGCGCTAACGTCTGCCCCCCCTGTTGGTAGGCAAAACGGTAGGTTAGCCCCAATGGCTCTGCATCGCGGTTAAGCATAACCGATACGCCCACCTGCTGCATCCCCTCTAGCAGTACCGAGTCGCGAAACGAAGCCGTAGGATCCAATAATCGCCCCCACTTGGCATCGGCACGCTTACGGAGCATACTGCCTTCTAGCGTAACATCAAACCGCTGCCATAGAGGGGTGCTATCATTTATAGCCACCTGGCCTGAGCGCGGCGAGAGCTGGATTCGCACTCGGGCTGCATGGGTAATCACTCGGGCTGAGGATGATGAAGGGACACGCTGCAGCACCCAGCGAGCCTGGTCGGGAAACTGGGCGCGTACAAATTCTGAGAGCTGCGGGATTCCATCACCATTGAGATCTACCCAAGCATACTGCCCTTGCCCCACGGGAACTTGCACATAGTGAAGTTGCCACTTCGGCCTACGCTCGCTGCCAAAATCGGTATCAACAGCCACTACAGCTCTCCCCGAGAGCAACGGTTGAAAGTAGCCAATGCGGCTAAGGATGGCTGTCTGCAATGAACTGTACCGCAATTGACCAGCCTGCTGTATGCCTCGCACGGTAAGCACCCCGAGCAAAGACCCCTGATGGGGAAGCTGCAGCTGGGTATTCGCCCGGAACTCTAGCGTCCGTTGCCTGTGGGAATGGACGGTGTCCACTGGGAGATCTTCACGGTAACTAAGCTCTGCCAAGGCTCTATGCCGCAAGGTATCGGCCAAAGAGACCCGCAAGCCAGACTGCCACCAGGCATACGGTGTGGTCTCCCCGGGTATCCCACCCTTGCGCAGCAACCACTTACCACGAGCAAAGGTGGTGGCTACCAATCGATTCAACGTTCTCGATAGCTCTAGGTTAGCCTGGCCTACCCGAAGGGAGATTCCTGCCAACCGAGTACGCCTTGCGGAGACGTTGGTCAAGAGCGCCCAACGAGACCAATGGTACTGCTGGTTGAGCACTAGACTATAACCCTGCACCCCTCGCCCTCGGATAGCACCTACGGTAAGCCGAGACTCCCCGTTAGCCTGGCGTGCAGCCACCCACGCTGCAGCATCGAGCCAACGCCCTTCAGCATCCCGAGATGTAATCCCCCAGTTGGCGTAGTAATCCACAGGGCGATAATCCTCAACACCGCTGAATTTCGGGCTTGCATAGCTGAACTCCCCCCCAGCGAACAGCCCTCCTGTAGAACTGCCCAAGAGCCTTTGGCTATGCGCCACCCGCAAAGCAAGCCCTTCTGCCAACTGCCGCTTGGCAGGTGATAACGTATTGAAGTCCACACGGCTGTACGCAGTTTGCAGCTCTGTTCTAGCAACCCCTGCGGCCCAATCCCGTCCTAAGTCTACCTGTACTCGTTGTGATGACTGGGGAGGTTCCACCCTTCGCCCCGCCTGATAATCACCCCGGTGAATATTGCCAATGGGAGCTATCCAATTGAAGATCTGGGTATTATTATCCCCTTGCGTGAGCAGATAATCTCCCTTCCCCTCGCCTACATAGACGAAAGGCACCCGGTAGAGTGAATCGACCACTCCAGCTGGCGTGTAGAGGAACTTTGCGTAGCGCACCCCCGCCACTACCGTATCCACCCGCTGGTAGCCATCGTCCCGCATCCCGTCTACCGTACGCCGACTGGGGAGTAACCACGCCTGCTCGCCTGGATTGAGTGTAGCCAGCTGCTGCGCAATGGATTCTGCCTCTCCATCGGCTTGTAGGCTGCTTGCCGCATCGTGCTGTAGAATCGTGTGGATTTTCGTATACCAACTCCTCAGCTTTACCCCCACTATCCCCTGGGCCGTATACTGGGTATAGGAGCTCTGAAGTATCTGATAGTCTACCACTATCTCCATAGTCGCCACTATCGCTTTTCGGGCTGTAAAGGTGATTTCGCCAAGGTTATAGTCTATGGTGTAATCATAA
>JABCOB020000194.1 GCA_013333835.2 Bacteroidia bacterium | reverse complement strand
TAGTCCTCCCCCACCGTGGTCTCCTGGTTGTTGATCCGTATGCTGTTCGACCAGCTGGTAATGCTGAACGCTGCCCCTTGCTGGCTGCCAAGATCGTTCTCTATGGAGCTGGTGATGGCGTTGATCATGGTGAGCATACCCAGGAGAGCCGTTATCCCTATGGCCACTATGGTCATGGTGAGCCCTGTTCGGAGCCTTGAACCCTTGAGGGCTGCCATGGATTGGCGGATATTATCAACCGTACGGAATATCAACCGTCGGAGGGTCGTTCCCCTTAACGCTCGACTTGGCATGAGGCAGTATTTGAATGCAGCAATGCGACTGCGAAGGTAGGAAAAGATACGGGAATAAAAAAAGGCGAGACCGAAGTCCCGCCCTTAAAATGCTAGCAATTCGTTGCTTTACTGCGCTATGCCTTCCATTTCTACCTCTACCGCATTCGCAGTGCCGAAGAGCTTCTCAAATGATTTCTGGAGGCTCTTGGCGTTGAGGGCGTTCACCAGTTTCTCGTAGTTGGTGTATTCGTCCACTCCGGTCAGCTCGAACTCCTTCACCACCTCTAGCCAGTACTCATTGAGACGCACCTGCTCGCCAAACGATTTCAGGAAGTGCTTCTTGGCCTTCTCCACATCGGTTTCACGGATGTTGGTGCGAAGCTCCTCGAATATGGAGGTGATCATGGGGATGAGCTTTTCGGCCTTAGCAGGATCCGTATCGAAAAGGATCAGCATCCTCGCCTGGCTCACGGGAAGACGGGTGATGAATCCCTGCGAATGCACCCCGTAGGTACCCCCCTCCTTCTCGCGTACCTCCTCGGTGTAGCGGAGATCGAGTACGTGCTTAAGAGCCTCTATGTCTAGCAGATTCTTCTCGTTGTACTTGGCATCGGCACTGTATACCTTGGCGTAGCGAACCTTCGGGGTCTCCATCTTCACGGGGAACTCTACCCTACGGGGCTTAGTGGGGAAACGCACGCCGTCGTCCCTCCATTTGAGTTCATTGCCCGCGGGCAGCGAGCCAAGGTAGAGGTTCACCAGATTCTTGAGCTGCTCCAGGTTCACATTGCCCACAAAGACGAACGTGAAATTCCGGGCATTGGCGAACTGCTGCATGTAGAGCTCTTTCGCCTTGGCGAGATTCACCTTGTCGAGATTCTCCAGCGAGAGCGGCATAGCCCGAAGAGCACCGTCAGTCATCGCGCTCCGTAGGCGGCGAGAGAACTGGGTGTTGGGGTCATTCTCCTGGTTGGTATACACCGTGCGGAGCTGCCCCATGAGCGTGTTGAAGGCCTTCTCATCGAAGCGCGGCGCAGTGAAGAGGAGGTGGACCTGCTGCAGCATCAGCTCCAGCTCATCTACTTTTGAAGAGCACTGACCATCTACCTCGGCGTAGTTGCTTCCAAGCTCAGCATTGGCCGATGCCCGCTTGCCCGCAGTGAGCTTCTGCATCTCCACGGCATCAAAATTGCCCAGGCCGCTCATGGCTACTATCTGGCCAGCCAGCTGGGCAGAGTACACATCGGCATCGGCAGCCAACGACACTCCGCCTGGCGCCCAGCCCGTCATCATGATCTCGTCGTCCTTAAAGGTCGTGGGCTTCACTATCACCTTCACGCCATTGGAGAGCCGCCACTCCTGGGTGCCAAACTGCTTACCCTTCGCCTCAGACTTAACCGTGCCAGGGGTGGGGAGCTTCTCTATAAGGGGCTCAGTCTTCACGTTATCCACCCAAGCAAGGAGGTCTGAAGTGTAGATAGCATTGAATTCCTTATCCACCTCACCGAAGGTTGGGAGCTGCGACTTTTCAGATTCTGGGGCACTAATGAACACGAAGAGATCCTTACCAGGCATCATCTTCTCTATCGCCTTATTCACTTCAGACACCCCTATTGTCTGGAGCAGCACGGGAATCACCTGCGCTTCGGCCTCTATGCCAAGCATCGGCTCTCCCGTGGTGAAATTCTCTATGCACTCCTCAATGTAGGCCTTATTGGGGGTCTTGTCCTTCTCGTCGTAGGCCTTCTGCACGCTGCGGATTATATCGGCCTTGGCCCGCTCTAGCTCGCTAGCCACAAAACCCTTCTGCCGCGCACGCTGGCTCTCGGTGATGATACCCGTAAGGGCCTTCCGAACCTCGCCGGGCTTAGGGATGGCGATGAGCAGCATGTTGTCTACCGAGCGCACTATCCCCTGCTTTCCGCCAAAGCCCGCCACAAAGGGCGCATTTTCCTGCTGACGGATCTCGTCAAAACGGGCATTCAGCATCTGTATGGCCAGCTGGTCGGCAAGCGACTCCCGCAGGTAGCCCACGGTCTTAGGCTGCTTATGCTGGGCAGGTAGGGTGTAAAAGATCTGGATTCTCGCCATGCGAGCCTCGTTATCAGTGTAGGTGCTGTACACCAGTCCTGGGTGGGCGGGCACTTCGAATTCTGGGCGAACCAGCGGCTTCTCGGTCTTGGGAATCTGGGAGGCTATGCGCTTCACACGCGCCTCCATAGCATCGGCATCAAAATCGCCAACTATGATGATAGCCTGCAGCTCTGGCTTGTACCACGTGTGGTAGAAGTTGCGGATCTTATCGTACTTAAAGGTCTTGAGGAAATCGAGCGGGCCTATCACATCGCGCTCCGCGTACTTCGACCCCTTGAACAACTCCTTCATCATCGCATCGCGCGCCCGCCAGTTGGCATCGCGCCGCGTGCGGTACTCCTCCATGATCACGCCACGCTCAGCATCTATCTCAGAGCCCTCCATAGAGATGGAGCCGCTCCAGTCAGCCAGCACCATCACGCAGGAGTCCAAGAGCCCCTGGCGCGCCGTGGGCACATCGGAGATGTTATAGCAGGTAACATCGTGCGCAGTGAAGGCATTCACATCGGCGCCGAACTTCACCCCATTGTGCTCCAGGAAATTGATAAGCTGCTTGCCGGGGAAGTGGGTAGTGCCATTGAAGGCCATATGCTCGGTGAAGTGCGCGAGGCCCTGCTGGTCGTCATTCTCCATGATGGCGCCCACATTGTGGAGTATGTAGAACTCCGCGCGGCCCTTCGGTTCGGCATTGGCCCGGATGTAGTAGGTGAGGCCATTGTCGAGCTTGCCGATTTTCACCTTCGGGTCGGTGGGCAGCGGCGCATTCAGCATCTGCTCTGGCAGCTGGGCGAACAGCGCCACAGGGCATACGAACACCGCGAGCAGCAAGGCCAGCAGCCCGCGGCGCATTCTTACTTTTGCGTACATAGGGTAGTATTTGATTGAAATTCTGCGCAAAGGTAGGAAAGATTTTTGGGAATGGTAATAAAGGGCTAAAGAACCTCTTCCCAACGACCAAGCTGATAGTTCCGCAAGCCGGATTTCAATATGCTGTAATTGATGGTGATGGCTACCGTACCGTAAGGTGTTTTCGCATATTGGGTAAAATACTGCCCTGGAACATGATTGGAACCCTCATTCTCCTCGGTGATATCGAGCCACCCCATCGTTAGGCTCTTCCCGAACTTCACATTTACGGGCACCGAGAGCTTTTCCTCAAACTGCTCACCCTTCCCTCTAGCCACCTTCATCACTATGTCGCAATTGAGCTGAAGGCTCGCCTTCATGTCAAACTCTATTTTCCCAATGTTGTGCACCAGCTCTTCGTAAATAGGAAACGCTTGGGGTACAATGAGCGATGCCCGCATGGGATACCTCAGCAGAGAGCGTTTTGTGGGTGCAGCTGTATCGTTCAACTGCTCAGAGTAAATCAATGACTTAATCTGCACCTCCGCCCCACTCCTGAAGTGGAAACCCTCAGCAGGCGTAGCCTCCACCTCTACCCCGTTCACTTCAATGGCAGCCCACCAATGTTTTTCCCGATTCACAAGGTTCTCTATACGCACGAGTTCCCCACCATTGCTCCTCCGATTCTCATCGCGCAGCCAGTAGCCATAAGGCATGATCTTGCCATCATACAGTCTTTTAATGGTGTAGGAAATTGGCTGTTCAAGCAATTCCTCCACTGTCGGACGAGCTAACGGGAAATTGGGGACCAACATAGCGTGCGGTACGGGAGTCCCTGCGGTAAAACCCATGTGGTCAGGTGCGCCACGCCTGATTACATACACCTGGCTATCAAAGTCAGTATGTTCAGTGTATATTAGCAAATTGCCGTATTCTATACGAAAAATCCGCTGTAGCCACCACATTAGTTCGGGTAGTGGGGCTTTGGAGCTGTATAGCAGGTAGTAGGAGCGTCCAAACACCAACGAATTGACAAACCCTACAGGACCTTTATGCATTGCGGATTCTACAACTGGCAAAGTGACTCTATCGGTGAAGAAATCCATGAAATCGCCACCCCTCGGGACAAATTCCATATTGAAGTAGCTTTCATCGATCCGTACAAGCGCATGGCTATTTTCTGCAACCCATGCATCTCTTATCTGCTGGAATTCTGCTACTGTCCAGCAATCATTTTCCAAGAGCTTACACCGCAAATTAGCGGGCGAATAAATAGGGGTTATACTCAATGAGAGGCTAGGTTTGATTGACGCATAGTTCTGCGATACTAATTCGCGCACGGAAGCCTGGATCGACTGCTTATCGACCAGATCCACGTCTTTCTCTACCTGCTCCTCTCCATAGAATCCTTGGAGTAGTAACGTACCACCCGCCCGATACTCTGCCCCCAGCTTCACCTCACTCTCCTCCTCCCCCCAACTATCGCAATTGAGCAGCTCGCCAAGCCATACGGGGGCTGGAGGGCTAAGCATAGATCGCCGACATGCGGTTCGGGCTATGCTCTCCTTCACCTCTACCGAAAAGAGCCGGACACCCTTGCTCTCAGTTCGCTTCCCTCGTCTATCAGTGTAGAAACTCCCAGGATACGCCCTCTTGGTATAATACCCCGTAGTGGTAAGCGTCCAGTCGCTCTTCTCCTGATTCTGTTCATAGCTATACGACCTTAAGAATCGACCTATCGAATCCCGCTTCAGAGAGCGGATAGAATCTGGTGAAAGCGGTGGTTTGGGAAGATCCTTCTTGCATCCCCAAAATCCTCCCACCACCACCAGACCGGCTAGCACTACACCTGAAAATACTTTGAAAATATTCATAACCAACGTATCTGAACCAGATTAAGCAGTATCAATTCCCCTCGTAAAGCAGCACGAGAATGCTGAAAAGACCATATAGCAGCGTGGCACGATTCTACATACCGTGCCACGCCGTCCAGTGCATTTTCACAGTGTTCTCGAGGAAGAGAACCGCGCAAAACACACGGCCGTATATGCCAGCAAAGAAGCGCAAACTAAAAAGCTAATTCCTCTTCCACCCAGTATGGTTTAGGACGTAATCAACCTCTTTCATTGGTGTGCCATCAGACAGCTCGAGAATCACATGCGATTTTAGCGCGAGCTGGAGGACTCTGTCCTTCCGATCGTACACCCCGATGTACCCCGAGAATTTTGACTCGCCCTTTTGGTAGTAGGCACGGATCAGACTTCCATACTTCGTACTCGTTTTGACCTCTTTCCCCTCCAGAAAACCGAGATACACATTATCATCATCCACCTTCTCTATTGCGAGATCGGCCCTGTAGTCGTCATTGAATGCGAATTTTACCGCAGTTTCTGATTCTGAATGCCGCGATATCTTTATTGGGAGATTGAGGACATCGGTATCCCTAGTTGCGGGCTCAATGCGAACCTGCTTGCCGCTATAGACTCCGCAAAGTTCACTGACCACGGCCTCCCGTTCATCCACTTCTTTTACCTCTGGCTTATCCTTCTTGCACGCTGTGAACGCCACCGCGAACGAAATGGCCAGTAGCCCGATAAATCTGACTGTTCGTATCATCATTGGCTAACAACGCTTAACTGGAATTACAAACCCATTAATTTCCTAACATCCTAAAAGCCGCCGCACGGCCACGGAATCGCTCGCATGCCATCCCGTAGCCGTGCAGCCCGCCTAAAACCCTGAGACGCTACTTCCGCTTCCCAGTATAGAGAACCCTGTAGTCCCGCTCTACCTTATCAAATGTGTAGACCTCCTTGGTTCGCAGGGAAAGCTGGAAGGTCTTTGCCTTGCGGTCATAGACCCCTACGTATCCTGAGAATTTTGGTTCTGGGATGTAGTACCGCGTCCCTACCTCCTTCCCGCCAGCATCTATCGGCCGATGCTGTACTTGAGAAAGATTAAGAAATACACTATCCTCGGTGATCTTACCCGGCTGAAGATCAACTTTAATAATTGATCCCGAAGGCGAGTAAAAAAGGCCTGATTCAGCGATTTTTAACTGAAAATTTTTGCGCTGCGGTGGACGCTCCCCATCCACATTTATCTGGGTCTGTTCCAGCTGGGCATCGTAGTCCCCACTCATCTCCAGCATTATAGCCCTTATCTCGCGTTCATTTTCTTCCCGCTTAGCTCGTTCGTCTACCTCTTTTTTGCAAGCTGCAAAACCAGCCGCTAAAACCAGCATAGCCAAAACGAAGATGGCTTGAAATCTACAACTCTTCATAAATAATGCCCTCCAAGCACGCACTTGACTTATTCTACTCTCCTTGCTGTGTACTCTAACGCCACGGTCAAATCCTTTCTACCGCCATTTTCAGTTGTTGTCTTCCCTTCGAGTTTCAATGAAATTCGGAAAACTTTAGCCTGCCTATCGTATTCTGCGATGTAGCCCGAAAATTTAGCCTCACCGGGCAATGTCTTCGCACCTCCTATAAAGTCCTTTTGAGGGCGATTGGCCTCGCCGACCTCCAGAAAGCTTAAGAACACCTTTTCTGGTGTGATCTGTTCTATCTCCAGAAGAGCTCCGCACTCTGAACTGAAAAGAAGTCGATGCTTTCCACCATTCTCCTCTCTTGGGATTACAAGATCCACAGGAACATACTCTTTCTCTGACTGACCGTCAATTCTCCGCACCACCTCGCTCGTATAGACCCCCGCCATCTCCCGAACCAAGGTCTCCTTCTCGGCTTTTGCCTTATCCTTATCTTCCTTTCCACAACTGCTCAGGAAAAGAGCTATAGCACCAACAAAAAAAATTAGCACTATTAATGGCAAACCTCTATATACACTTCGCATGATTCTCTCAACCCAATTTTAGTAATCCCGATTACAAATCAACGCAGAATGATTCTACTCCACTACCCGCAGTAGCGAATCTAGCGACTGACGGTCTGCCCCTTCTTTAGACAGCTCCTCGGAGAGCTCCTTTCGGCATCCGCCCAGCAGCGCCATCGCCACAATCCCAATCCCTGCAAGAACTAACGTAACCCACTCAATAAAAGCCCTATAGTAGATCTTCCCCATCAGAACCATCTTGTTTTTTACGCTGCGAAGGTAATAACTTTCCCGTAAACCGATCCAATTATCAAAAATATTGACGAACGGCGTTTACGTGGTAGCAAACGAAGTATCTAAGTAAATTGTGCAGTTTTCAGTGGTGGGGATAGGCGGAAAGATGGATGGCCGATAAGGAGGGAGCGAGGGTGACAAGAGAGGAAAATGGGCAAGACAAGAATAGAGGGGAGATTGACAGGAATGGGGGCAAAGATGGTAGGCGGGGAGGAGGAATAGGCCGCATGAAGGGAAGATGGGCAGGCGAGGAGGGGAAAATGGGCAGGCACCTTTCGGCCTGCCCCTACGCAACGCCGCCCTCCACCAAGAGCGTAGAGTTATCTCAATCTGGTACTGTCCCGCAATGTGTGCCCGCTGAATATAGAAAATATGGGAGATTGGCTATTGCGCTCTTGGTAGAGGCGATGCTGTCGGGGGGGGCCGAATGTTGCCCGCCCCCCCCCCGAGTGTCTGCCCTGGCGGGCTCTCTGGCGTTTGTAGCGACGTGGCGTGCCGCGTCGCGATACTGCGCGTGTCGTATCGCAATACTGAGCGCGTGCCGCATCGTTTACGGGAGTTTTGCCTACGCCGCAATGCGGAACGCCGGGAATCCCCCCGCCAGTCCTCGGGGGCTGGGCGCCCCCGCCGCCCCTGCGCCCCCTTTCTTTGGATCGCC
>JABCOB020000193.1 GCA_013333835.2 Bacteroidia bacterium | reverse complement strand
TGGGTTATTTGCAGGTATAGAAAAAATCGCTAACTTTGGCAAGCGGAGGGGGGGTAAAAAGGTAAGGTGGTGGGTGGGGTGGTATTGAGCTATTAAAGGCGAGATGGAGGTTTCAAAGTAATAACCAAAACACAAATGCCATGGACAAGAGCAGAGAGGTTTCACGGGAAGAGCTATCGTTGGAGGCTCTAAAGCAGATCGCAGCTGGATCGGAAGATGGTTATCAGTGCGAGAGCGTTTTCGGGCTGATAATCTGCTGTAACGAAGTCGGAGTTGATCATGACAAAGTCAAAGGTGGTCGTGATAAAAGTGCTGCGCAGTAGAGGCTAAGAGTTTTGAGGGTAGGGAATCTCTCTACCCCCCTAAACTTTAAAAAAGGAGTTTGAGGCTATGGAACAGTGCTATCAGCTAAGTAAAGATTGGGTGGTACGCTCAGATCAGTATGCGCTAGTACCTTACTCCTTGTACAATATTCACACAGAAAAAGAATTGACAATTAATAGGTCGGTATTCAATTTACTCTCCTACTTAGAAAATAGAGGGCATACGGTGCAGGAGTTGGGCAATTACTTTGGTTTGGAGCCCAGTGAAGCAGCGAGAATAGTTCGGAGTATTGCTGATACGTTCCCCACGGTATTAGAGGAAGGCAGTGTTGTTCGACACTATTCGATTCTCCCGTTTCGTGGTGCTAGCCCCGTAGTTCCTCTGTACAATGCTCCTAAAAGTGTAGAAATCCTTCTTACCGAATACTGTAACTTGGCTTGTCGCCATTGTGTACATTCCTGCTCAAAAAAATCATCATCAGCATCTTTATCGGCGTCTCAATGGATTTCGATATTCAAGGATTTGGAGCAGAATAGGGTGACGCGTGCGGTAATTACAGGGGGCGAGATTTTTACCCATCCAGGTATTGATAGCATAGTAGCTGCACTTCCCAATCTCCGTATTCGTTTTTTCCTCCTCACGAATGCAATGCTTATTGATGAGAAACGAGCAGAATTACTCAAAGCACCGAATGTTGTGCTGTCGATCTCATTGGATGGTGGGGATGCCGAAAGTCACGATTTTCTAAGAGGGAAAGGAGCCTTTGCAGTTCTAGGTAGAAATTTGGATTTGTTGACCAAATACGGAGTCTCCAAATATCTTTCTATGACCATCCATGCTCGTAATTACGACCAGCTTGAAGCAATGGTGCGGTATGCAATTGAGAAAGAGTGTAGGAGTGCCAATTTTATATTGCTAGATCCCGTGGGGAGGGCGAGCCAAAATTCTGATATACATCTAAACAGAGAGCAAAGAAAATACTGTAAAGAGGAAGTAAGGCGACTTGTCGACAAGTACTCCAGAGTACTCCCTATTGTTCTACTTGACCCCTCGGGTGGCACAGCGGGGGCCGTGGGAAGTACTGATCCCGAATTTGCAATTACATGCACGGGGACTATATCCCATATGGCGATTAACCCCCTAGGCGATGCCTATCCATGCGTATACGCATTCGGGATGGAGGAGCTCAAGGCGGGCAATCTACTTCAGACTCCCCTCAATGTGCTTTGGAGTAACAGCCCCGAGTGGAATGTATTGCGCGGAGGGATTCGAATGAAGGATCTCCATATTTGCAATACATGCAAGCTCAAGGCTACGTGCTTGCTTAAGAACTGCAGAATTCGCGCATTAAAGTATAACGGAGATCTGTACAGGAGACCAAACTGCATAGCATAGGCGATAGATAGAGGTAGATTCTGATGGTTTTACAGTAAAAGAGTATTTCTTATGGGCAAGTATACGATTCATTTGGTGGGCAGAAAATCTGCTTTTCTCATATTTCTTATCTTACTTTACCCGTTAGCCATTTTTGCCCAGTCACCCCTCTCTGGGCGGGTGTTCGGTGAGAACCATCAGCCAGTGCAGCTCTGCAATGTGCTAGCGCTCAAGGCTGATAGCGCATTGATAACCGGGGTAGTGACCGATGCCAACGGGGCGTTCACCCTGCCCATTTCAGACTCCACCGCCCTGGTGCGGTTCGCCTACGTGGGCTACGCAGAGCAAACGCTCCCTGTAGGGCAGGTGCCGGGCGAGGTGGTATTGCTACCCATGAATGTGGAGATAGGGCAGGCCTCGGTGCAGGGCGTGCGCCCACAGCTGAGGATGGTGGAGGCGGGGCTGATAGAGCTCCCGGTGAAAGGGACTTCGCTCGCGGCTAAGGCAGACATCACTGACCTCCTCCGCCAGCTGCCGGGCTTTGTGGCCAGCGGTGACGAGGGGGTGAGGATGGTGAACGGGGGAAGCCACCTCATCTACCTGAACGGGAGGAAGATACAGAGCTTCGATGAGATCCGTAATCTGGACCCTGCCAGCGTGAAGTCGCTCAAACTCAACACTACTCCAGGGGCTAAGTACGGCAGTGGGACGAACGCCGTGATCATGATAGAGACCAAGGCCAACCTGCGGGGTCTCTCGCTCTACGCGAGGGCCTACACCCGAAGGCGCAGCGTGTGGAACTACGGCGGCAATGTCTCGCTGAGCTACACCCCCGGGCGGGTAACCTACTACGGGGAGCTGAGCTATGACGATTTCCAGGCGAAACGTGAGAAGACCTTCCGGGCCGATTTCACCCAGGGGCAGGATGCCGTGGATCGGGCTCGGCTCGAGAGCGCGGTCAACGAGCACGAAACCACGCGTACCCCAAGGGTAAAGCTCGGCATAGAGGCGCAGCCCTTCCAAGGGCTAAACCTCGGGGCGCGCTACTCGGCTAGCTATGCGCAGATGAAATTCCCTTCGCATGAGCATCATATAGCCAATCGGAACGGTGCGGAAATCGATAACCTCGATGCGGAGGGGAACATCCGCCAAACCACCCCTATCCACCAGGTGAACGCCTATGGGCGCTACCAGATCACCGAGCGGCTTGGCGCAACCCTCAATGCTGACTTCTACCTCAAAGGTATCGATAAACCCTCTGACCACAAGGAACTAAGCAATACAACGCACACAGAATACGCCTATCGGCAGCACAACAAGGCCAACTACCTCCTCTGGCAAGTATCCCCCTCGGTCGACTACTCCTTCGGGCAGCGCGGGCAGCTGGAGGTGGGTGGAGAACTCTACCAGATAACGGGTGGCGGAAAGGTGGATAGGGGAGGGGTAACCGTGATGGATTACTCTAACCGCGAGCAGCAGTACGCGGGCTTTGCCACCTATGCCATTCCCCTTGGCACATGGAACGCCTCGGTAGGTGCGCGCTACGAGTACTCCAGCAGCCAGGTGGACAATAGGCTAATGCCAAGTAAGAGCGAGAATCGGCACTACGCCGCCCCATTCTTCTCTGCATCGCTCGCAGGGGTTTTAGGCCCTACTAAGCACAGCTTCTCATTGGCCTCATTCTCTCGGCAGCCGTCGCTGCAGCTGTTGGCCAACAACGATTACCGTTCGAGCAACTACCTCTACCAGGAGAGCAATCCCCTCCTCCGCCCAACGCGCTACTACCGGGCGGGCTACACCTTCATGTGGCAGATATTCTACCTCGGGCTGGAGTATTCCTACGCGAAGGATTTCCTTTTCTACACCTTCGTGCCGAACCCCGCGGTGCAGAATGGTTACATCATCCGTCCAGAGAACTTTGAGAGTGCCCACACACTTAAGGCGACGCTCTACGCCCAGCTCCCGCTTACCAGCTGGTACACCATAAAAGGCACAGGGCTCTGCATGGTAGATAGGGTGGATGCGAGCAAGTATGGGGGGAAGACCCTCCCAATCAGACCATTGCTCTACGGCAAGGTGGAGAATGAGTTCAACTTCCCGCACGATTTCTTCCTGAGTGCCGACTATGAGTACACCAGCTCCTCTAATGCGCAGATATTCACCAGTTCGAGTACCCACTCGGTGAATCTCTACTTCGGGAAGTGGTTCATGAAGAGGTCGCTATACCTCTCGGCAGCTGCGGTGGATATCCTAGCTCTGACGGGGCAAACCCACAGCGCCGAGCTACGCGGCCTCCGCTTCACAATGGGCGAATGGCAGGATTCCCGCTACGTGCAGCTCCGCATCATCTACCGGTTCAACAAGGTGAAGGACTACAGCGGCAAAGCGACCGCGAAGGAGGCGATAGAGAGGCTGTAAAAGCCCGCTATGCAGAAACCGCGCTGGGCTAGTCTAGCCCAGCGCGGTTTCTGCGCAATCCGTATTATTTCAGCCCCGCCATCCGGGGGAGAGGCGGCTAGCTGAAGGCGAAAAAAGCCACCCTCGGGGTGGCAGCGGCGGCCGGGCTTTGACTACCCTCTGGGGTAATGGCCCTTCATGCTCAGGACAAGGACTAAAACCTCCTCTTCATGGATTTCGTAGACGATGCGGTGTTGTTGGTCGATGCGTACAGACCAGCAACCAGAGTATTCGTATCTGAGTCGTTCGGGCTGGCCAATGCCCTCTGTGGGAGATTCCTCTAGCTGGTGTAGAAGCCGTTCTATTTTTCGGTAGAAAGCGGCACTACGCTCCCTTTTGAACTCTCTGAGTTCTCTCTCTGCCCTTTTAGTTAGGACAACCTCATACATGGCAACAAGTTTTGCCCTTTACTGCAAGCTGTCAAGCCATGCCTGTAGCTCTTCATGGGTTTTGAAGCTAATGTATTCGCCCCGGGCATATTGCTCCCTGGACTCCCGTATGGCCTCCAGGAGCTCCGGGGTGATCTCCAGCTCGTCGTCTTCGCGTAGCACGATGTCGAAGAGCTCCCCTCGGTACGAGATGGCAACGGGTTGCCCAGATTTCACCAGCTCGAAGGCTCGCCCCGGGTGCTTGCGGAATTCGGTGGAGGTCATCTGTACTACCTGCCCCGCCTCTATTGTTGTCTGCTCTTCCATGGCTTTGCCCCCTAAGATTGTTCACACAAAGGTACGACAATTGGGCGGGATGGCAAAACCCTGGGAGAGGGAGATTTGATGCGCTGTATCACTCCAAAAGCGAAATATTTTCCTTCGGCTGTAACATAATAGGGGGTGTAATCGTCTTAAAGGCATATAATCCAGTACAAATGAAGGATCACCTAGTTAGCCTCCTCATTGTTCTAGCTCTATGGCTAGCAATACCCTTGGGTGGATTTGCGCAGACAATCCTCCGCGGTCTGGTGCTGGATGAGAACCGCCAGCCGCTGCAGCTCTGCAATGTACTTGCACTCGGGGCAGACAGCGCATTGGTAACCGGGGTGGTAACCGATGCCAATGGGGCACTCAGCCTGCCTATTTCAGATTCCACAGCTCTAGTGCGGTTCGTCTACGTGGGCTACCGGGAGCAAACATTGCCAGTGGGGCAAATACCCCACGAGGTGGTACTGGCACCGGCGAATGTGGAGATCGGCCAGGCCTCAGTACAGGGCACTCGTCCGCAGCTAAAGATGAAGGGCGGGTTGATAGAGCTCCCGGTTCTCGGAACTTCGCTAACCTCACGGGGCTCTATCGCCGACCTTCTTCGCCAGCTGCCAGGCTTTGTGGGCAATGGGGATGATGGAGTGAGAATGGTGAACGGAGGCAACTTCCTCATCTACCTGAATGGCCATAAGATCCGAAGCTTCGATGAGATCCGGCAGCTTGACCCCACCAGCGTGAAGTCGCTCAAGCTCAACACTGCCCCTGGTGCGAAATACAGCAACGAGGTTGCCGCGGTGATCCTCATAGAGACTAAGGCTCGCCTACAGGGGCTATCTACCTACGCGCGCGCCAGGCTGCAGGTGAACAACAGGCTCTCCCACAGCGAGAACATAAGGTTGAGCTACACTCCCGGCAAGACGAGCTACTACGGCGAGCTGGGCTATAGTGATGAACGAAGTACGGAGGAGAAGGTGTTCGACATGGCGTTCACCCAGGGGGCACAGGGTGCAGCCAAGGCGACGCTCCACACGGTGCAGGCAGAGTATGACCGTTATGCTGCCCCTCGGGCGGTGCTTGGGGTTGAGAGTCAGCCTTCTGAAAGGTGGGGATTTGGCGCACGTTACTCCTTCTCGCACGAATGGAGCAAGGGTGATTCTCGGGAGCAACACTCTGCCCATCGGTTCGGGACGTTGACCGATACGGTGGAGAACTCCGGTTCTGGGCGCGCTAGGGAGCCTCGCCACCAGCTTACAGCTTACGGGCGCTATCGGTTTACTGACAACCTAGAGTTCACCCTTGATGCCGATTTCTACCTTCGTACCCAGAATAAAGCCGTCAGCAATCTGGAGCGCAGCCTATTGACCAGTGTGCAGCAAACCTTCACCATGCGCAAGGCCTCTCGGCATCAGCTCTGGCAGCTAACCCCAGTACTCGAGTACTCGTTCGGCGACCGTGGCACTCTGGAGTTCGGCGGTGAGGTGAACCAGATAACGGGCGGTGGCCTGCAGGAGGAAAATGGTGTAACTACCCAGGATTATGCCAACCGTGAACAGCTCGTCGCGGGCTTTGCCAGCTACTCACTCCACCTTGGTGAATGGAGCGCAGAGGTGGGTGCGCGCTACGAGTACGCCGCCAGCGATGTGATCAATCACCTCGTCCCCAGCAAGACGGTGCACCGCCACTACTCCAACCCCTTCGCCAACGCCAAGCTCTCTGGCGCCATCGGCCCTACTAACCATATCCTTTCATTCACCTCCTACACCCGTCGCCCCTCTCTGTGGTTGCTCAGCGGAGCCGATGTCCGCTCTAGCGCCTACTTACGCCAGGAGAGCAACCCCTACCTCCGCCCCACCCAGTACTACCGTGCGTCCTACAATATCGTCTGGCGTGGATTCTACCTCGAGCTGAAGTATACCTACGGGCGTAACGTGCTCTCCTACACCTTCAGGCCGAATCCAGATGTCCCCAATGGCTACATAGTGGGCTCAGACAACTTCCCCAGCAACCACGACTTTCTGGCTACCGCAAGCCTCAACCTCCCCATCACCACCTGGTATACCCTCGACCTCACAGGGATGTTTGGCTATAACCTGCTGGATGTGAGCAAGTACAACGGGCGAATGCGCTCCCTCCCGATCCTCTTCGCAAAGGTGGACAACCAGTGCACCCTCCCCTACGATTGCTACCTGAGCATAGAGGCGCAGTATAACAGTCGGCATAC
>JABCOB020000192.1 GCA_013333835.2 Bacteroidia bacterium | reverse complement strand
TTCTATTCACCGTTTTCCGAAAAAAAAGCTCTACCTTCGCGGCTGCGCATTTCCTCTGCATGGCGCGAATCTCGGCAGGGCAACCGTTGGGAGAGCCTCCTACCGCTGCCGGCCACTGCAAACCACAGCGCCTGCAAATCATTCCAAGCAGTAAAAAGTTAGTAGTTACGCGATGCCCCGTTACGAGGAATTATACCGACATTAGAATTGAAGCGCGATAATACGGGAAAATCGTTACAATAACACCCACAGAAAACCATGGCAAAAAGACGGCGGGAGCAGCACGTAACCCGCAACATCAATAAGTGCGATGTAACGGATTTTATTAATCAGTACCTTGCCAACCATCCGACCGAGCGGCTCGACTACCGCAGGCTAGCCGCGCTCATGGGGGTGAAGGATGGCGGCACACGTCGCTTGCTAGGCGCAGTGCTGGCCGAAATGGCCGACAGGGGACGGCTGCAGCCCGTAGCGCACGGTGTATATAAAAACGCCCGGCAAAGCGAAGAGTTCGAATGCAAAGCCACGGGGCTACGGACTGGCGCAGTAATCGTAACCCTGCCCGATGGGACTGAAACCCAGATACCCAAAGAGCTGGCCTGCCATGCGCTCGATGGCGATACAGTGCGGGTACGCCACCGCCAGAGCAGCCAACCGGGGCTGGGCGATACCGAGATCCTCGCGGTACTCTCTCGGGCAAGAGACACCTACGTAGGGGTGGTACAGCTACGCGAGAGGTTTGCATTCCTAGTGCCCGATGGGAATCGCATGCCATATGACATCTACCTCCCGATCGAAGAGCTGCACGGCGCCTCCAATGGCGTAAAAGCTCAGGTCCGCATCACCCACTGGCCCACAAGTGCAGACCACCCATTCGGCAAAGTGATCGAGGTCATCGGCAAGCCCGGGGAGCATGAGACAGAGATGCACGCCATACTGGCAGAATTCGACCTGCCCTACCGCTACCCAGAGGCGGTAACCAAAGCCGCCAAAGCGCTAAAACCCGGCATAACGAAATCTGAAGTGGCCAGCCGGCGCGACTTCCGCGGCACCATGACCTTCACCATAGATCCAGATACCGCGAAGGATTTCGACGACGCGCTCTCCCTTCAGGTCCTGGCAGACGGGAACTATGAGGTAGGAGTACACATAGCCGACGTAACCCACTACGTAACGCCCGAAAGCATAATTGAGGCCGAAGCCTACCAACGGGCAACCTCGGTGTACCTAGTAGATCGCACCGTTCCCATGCTCCCAGAACGCCTCTGCAACGAGATCTGCTCCCTACGCCCCGATGAAGACAAGCTCTGCTACTCGGTGGTCTTCACCCTCACCCCCGATGCCCAGGTAGTAGAGAGCTGGATAGGCCGCACCGTAATCCGCTCCATAGCCCGCCTCACATACGGGCAAGCCCAGCAGGTAATAGAGACCCAGCAGGGCGAGCTGCGCCAAGAGATCCTCTGCCTCAATAGGCTCGCCAGCATTCTACGAGACCGACGATTCGCCAATGGCGCCATAGATTTCACCTCAGACGAAGTGCGATTCCAACTCGATCCAGACGGCGTGCCCATCGGCGTAGAGCCAGAAGAGAGCAACGAATCGCACTGGCTGATAGAGGAATTCATGCTGCTGGCCAACCGTACCGTGGCAGAATTCGTAGGGAAACCTAGACCCGGCTACAAACCCCATCCCTGCGTGTACAGGGTGCATGAGAAACCCAACCCCGAGAAACTCGCAGCATTCTGCCAGATGGCCGCCCGCTTTGGGCACACCTACAAAGGCAGCATCGATAGCATCACCGGCAAGGATATCACCAGCCTGGTGCACAGCGCCAAGGGAAAGCCAGAGCAGCACATGATCGACATCCTTGCCGTGCGCGCTATGGCCAAAGCCAAATACTCCACCCACAACATCGGGCACTACGGGCTGGCATTTGATTACTACACCCATTTCACCTCCCCTATCCGCCGCTACCCCGATATGATGGTGCACCGTCTGCTCGCCCTGCTGCAGTCCAATAAGCCATTCCCCGCGGTAGACGACCTGGAGGAACGGTGCGTGCACAGCAGCGAGATGGAGAAGGTAGCCGCCGATGCCGAGCGAGCCTCTGTAAAGTACAAGCAGGTGGAGTACATGGGGGCTCGCATCGGGCAAGAGTTCAACGGAATCATAAGCGGTGTGATGGAATTCGGATTCTTCGTTGAGATAGAGGAGAATAAATGCGAAGGACTCGTAGCCACACGCGACCTTACCGATGACTACTACACCTACGATCCAGAGGCTTTTAGCCTTACTGGCAGGCAGAATAAACGGCAGTTCTGCCTTGGCGATGCCGTGCGTATCCAAGTGCTAAGGGCCGATACCCAGAACCGCCGGCTCGATTTCATAGTCACCGAGCACAAAGGTGAAACGCTCAGCATAAAGCCAGCCCCGGAGTCGGGCAGCCACCATACTGGGCGCAGGGTCTCGTCTAGCCGAATGCCCCAGAGGCACTCCAAAGACCGTGCCCACACAAAACCAAACCGAGGCAGCAGGCGGAGAAACCGGCGCTAAAGCTCCCTACCATATCCCCCTTCGTTACGACTACGGAGAAGGGGCGTCCAGCAAGAATCGGAGGGGTCTAGGTATCATGCCTAGGCCCCTCCTATTTTTCTAGCAATTGCACCTGCCCAACCTCCTCCCCGAGAGGGTGCTCTGTGCAAACCCCACCTAAACTGCTTAGGCCGCCGCACCGCTATGGTTTTAGATAAATTCAATCGCCTGATTAAAACCTATTTACCACCAAGCCCCCTATCAATCATTGAAACGACACGGAGCTTTGCAGAGGTCTCAAGAACGCTCGCTGCGGTTTCGTTGCCACCTGCGCCTTTTGCAACAAAAATGGGAGGCCGTAGCCCCCCACCGTTCAAGACCCTAAGCAACGCTATAGCCCGTGGGCGACTAGCGTACCATTTTAACAACCTCGGCAAAAGCTGCAGGATGGTTCATGGCCAAGTCGGCAAGCACCTTACGGTTCAGCCCGATATTCTTAGCCTTAACCTTGCCCATGAATTCGCTGTAGTTCATCCCCTCGGCTCGCACCGCCGCATTGATACGCTGAATCCACAGCGCGCGGAATTCCCTCTTTTTGAGCTTACGCCCCACATAGGCGTGGAGCCAACCCTTCTCAAGCGTTTCCCGGGCAACGGTATAGACATTTCTACGTGCTAGGAAATTCCCTTTGGTCTGCTTGAGAATCTTCTTGCGCCTCCTGCGTGAGGCGACTACATTCACTGAACGTGGCATCTGTAATGTAATGTGTTGCGGAGCACCAGCGCCCCCTGCCTCCTTGGCGTGTACCGGGGGTCTTGCGAAGGCCTGCCACCCAGGCCACGGGCTGTGCTACTCCTAGTAATGTAAAAAAGTAATGCTGTAAAAGACACCGGAATAGGGGCCGTCTGCGCACCAGAGGGCCAACGCCCCCCGGCCAAACTCCCCCCCAGCTCCCAGCCACCCACCTTCCCCCTCAGATTGGGCCTGAGGGGAATCCATCGCCCTGGCCCTACGCGGTTAGGCGAGTATCATCTCATGCACACGCTTGGCATCGCATGGCGCCACCAGCGTCTTATGCGTTAGGAAGCGTTTGCGCTTGGTAGCCTTCTTGGTGAGAATATGGCTCTTATAGGCATGCTTGCACTTCACCCGACCCGAGCCCGTGATGCGAAATCGCTTGGCAGCACCACGGTTCGTTTTCATCTTAGGCATATGTCTACCCTCTCCTAAATTTATGTTGTGTGGTCTTGAACTTTCCCTATTCTAAAAGCAATGTGTGGATCACGGTATGCCCGCCCTAGCACTCCCGGAGCAGCAGGGCCGAGCCAACCAGCCCATTGCGCGAATCCTTCCCCTGAGCCTAGGCCTTCTTCTTTGTAGGTTTAGCCGGCGCGAGGAACATGATCATCCGCTTACCCTCCAGCTGGGGCATCTGCTCCACCTTTGCCAGCTCCTCTAGATCCTTGGCAAAGCGCAGCAGCAGTATCTCGCCCTGCTCCTTGAACACAATGGAACGCCCACGGAAGAAGACCAAGGCCTTCACCTTTGCCCCTTCCTGCAGGAATCGCTCAGCGTGGCGGAGCTTAAACTGGTAGTCATGGTCGTCGGTATTCGGGCCGAAGCGTATCTCCTTCACCACCACCTTCTGCATTTTCGCCTTCTGCTCCTTGGCATGGCGTTTCTGCTGGTAGAGGAATTTCTGGTAGTCGACAATACGGCACACTGGTGGGTCGGCATCCTCGGCTATCATCACCAAGTCGAGCTCTAGCTGCTGGGCAAGGCGTAGCGCCTCTTCGGTGCTAACCACGCGGGCTTCGCCCACATTCTCACCCACAATACGCACCTCGCGCACACGTATCGCATCGTTTACCTTATGCTCTGGCGAATTATCGCGCCCCATTGGCCGCATGGGCCTGCGCTGTATCGGTCCTGCTATGGCTGTATCCTCCCTCTTTGGTTATACTGATATATTGTTCAAACAATTAAGCGCATTCATCAATCTGAACCCCGAACGAACCCCGCTCCTTTTGGTTCTGGCACCTGCAATGCAGAGCTCAATCCCCTCCACCACGGGCGCTGTTCTGTTCACCGAGTTCCGTAGAAAGTCTCCCTCTCCTCTCCCCTACCGACCGAGTTCCTGGGCCATCTTCCCATTCACCAGCTCTATGAACTCCGCCACGGTTTTAGCCCCCAGGTCATTTCCGCCACGTTCACGAATGGCCACTTGCCCGGCATTCACCTCGCGCTCGCCCAGCACAAGTAGGTAGGGTACGCGCTGCAGCTCGGCCTCACGGAGCTTCTTGCCGATTTTCTCATTGCGCAGATCCACAGAGCAGCGGATGTCGGCCGCCTTCAGCCTGCCGGCCACCTCTTCGGCGTAGGGGTTGAACCTATCGCTTATCGGGAGTATGGCCACCTGATCTGGCGCAAGCCACAGGGGGAATTTGCCGCCCGTATGCTCTATGAGCACCGCCACAAAGCGCTCCATAGAGCCGAAAGGGGCCCTATGGATCATCACAGGGCGATGCCGCTGGTCATCAGCCCCGATGTACTCCAGCTCAAAGCGTTCGGGGAGGTTGTAGTCAACCTGTATAGTCCCCAGCTGCCACTTGCGCCCCAGGGCATCCCGCACCATGAAGTCGAGCTTAGGCCCGTAGAACGCCGCCTCGCCCAGCACCACCTTGGTCTCAAGCCCCTTCTCGGCAGCCGCCTCGATGATGGCCGCCTCGGCCCGCGCCCAATTCTCGTCGGAGCCTATGTACTTCTCCTTATCCTGTGGGTCGCGGAGTGAAATCTGAGCCTCGTAATCCTTGAAATCCAGAATCTTGAAGATGTAGAGGATGATGTCCATCACCTTCAGGAATTCATCCTTGAGCTGATCCTCCATGCAGAAGATGTGGGCATCATCCTGCGTGAAACCGCGCACCCGCGTGAGGCCGTGCAGCTCGCCGCTCTGCTCATAGCGGTACACCGTGCCGAACTCCGCGTAGCGCTGGGGTAAATCCCGATAGCTGTGGGGCTGGCTCTTGTAGATCTCGCAGTGGTGGGGGCAATTCATCGGCT
>JABCOB020000191.1 GCA_013333835.2 Bacteroidia bacterium | reverse complement strand
GTGAGAACCTATTGGAAGGAGTACCGAGGCCATACCCTCTCGATTTGTGACGAGGGTTTGCCCCGCAATCGTTAGCCTAGCGCCAGCCAGAAGCCTATTGGAACTTGCCCCCATCACTACGAAGGTGATACGCGAGGCCTGCAACCGTTCAAAACAGGCTACCAGCACCGTATCGCCCTGCACGTTGTGCAGTGTTAGCTTGGGGTTGGTATCGCCATTGTGCAGCCAATGGGAGAATCGATAGCCACTTGCGGGTACTGCGGTAATCGGCTCTGCATTAGCCCCCACGTTCACCTCTTGCTGGGTGATTCTATCCCCTTGGAGGGTGAACATGCCCCCTTCTGCTGGGGAGGCTTGGTAAGTAAGCACGGCGCGCCCCAAGGGTAGCATATACGCAGTTCGAGTTTCGCTAGCCACTACGGGTAATGGGGAGTGGTAGAGGGGTGATGATACACCGTCCATCCAACGGTAGAATCTGAATCCGCTCGTAGGCTCGGCCTCCACATTGGCTGGCACACTCCCCTGCTCCAGCACTTGCTTGGCGATATCGCTATTCACACCACCATCGGGTAGGAGTTCGTTGAAGGTACAGCTCCCCTCTGGGCTGGCGTTGTAGCTAATTACGAGCTGGTTAGGCTGTACGGGCACTATGGCAATATTATCCACCTCCACGGCAAAGGCCCAACCCGCTCTGTAGCACCAGCGAAGCTGTAGGATCTTCCGTCCCTTGAGGCGGCCTGCTGGTATTGTAACAAGAGTGTCTACCGCAGTCTTAGTTTGCCTAAAGGTCTGTAAATCATGCCACTCTTCCTGATCTAAACGGAGCTGGAGGGCGAATACATCATTATCGGTAAGATGGGCAAGGAATGTGGTACGAACCAACAGCCCAAAGGGTAATCCAGCAACACGGTAGCAAGGGGAGCATAGGTACGATTCGGTAGCACCTCCCTCTCCCAGCTGGTCGCTATTGCAGGTGGCAAAGTGGCTTGGGAGAGCCCCCACCAACGATTGTGGCTCTTGGCTCACCATCCAAGGATTATAGCTAGCCCCTACACTCTGGGTGTACCAACCTCCAGCAAGTTCACCCGCCTCAAAATCATTGAAGTCCGGAAGATCTACCAAAGGTGCAAAAAGTGCGTAGACCTCTACATCGTGCGTGATATTGACCTCTCTACGCTTGGGGGTAACCACGCCATCGCTCCATCCTTTGAAGTAGTAGCCATCCTCTGGTGCTACCTCCACTTCTGCGCTAGAGCTGCCGTGGCTGTATGTATTTATTGGTTTGCCATTCAGCAGTTTACCCCCATCGTTCACCACGTACCGCACCTCGTATGTTCGCTCGATAAACAGGGCCTTCACCTCGAGGTTGGCCTTCACGTTGAGGTCGGTGCGCGGGTTATCAGCACGGCCATCATTCCATTGCTTGAATTGGTACGCCCCCACTCCTACTGCCGATACGGGCTGTCCGTCCGCTCCAGGCGCAATCTTTTGCACAGTTTGCCCGATTATCACCCCCTGCCCTGGTTCTGCGGTATATCGCAGTGTAAGGGTGGCTGCTCGGAGGGGAATGGTGATCGATAGTGGCGTTCCGCTAGTAAGGTCTACTGGCTGTGTAGCCGGCGAATAGCCCTCGTGCTGAGCCTCTACGGTATAGGTGTTCCCTTGGGGGAGTATCCACACGGTTTTACCCTGAGAATCTGTGGTTTTAGCCTCTTCGCCGATGATTACTGTCGCTCCTTCTACCGGCCTTGCACCATCGGTAACTGTGATGGAAAGCGGCCAGCGATCACCCTGCTCAATGCGAAAAGTTCCATCCACTGGCATTATGCTGTAGAGCTCTGTGGTGTAGGCCTTGCTGGCATCTGCCTTCACGGTGTACACGCCCACTGGCAATGAGCCGGATAGGTATACCTCTTGCCCAGAGGCATTCTGCACACTGAAACAGCTGGTAGCCAAAGTGTCGGGTAGCGAACGGACATCATGTTGATTCACTAGCCCTTGGTAATCATACTGCAGCTTAGGCGTATAGCCAAAGGGGTACGGCACATCCTTCACCCCTACCGTAATGGCACGCCTCGCCACCGTAATGCATTTCTGCACGGGAGCTGCCGCAGCGTAGTAAGCCCCACCTGGCTGCGTGGCCGTAACGGTAGCCTCGCCAGGAATACCTACCTGCAACTGCCCCCCAGCCACCGAAACCACCTCAGGCGCAGTGGAGGTGAATGATACCGGGAGCTGAGAATTTACAGTAGCCTGCACTGCCACGGGGGCATCGCCATAGGTGAAGTCAGTTTTCCCCAACGTCCAATCGAGAGTCTGCGGGAGGGCTAGCCGCACGGCGTAGCGTTTCACAGCACCATTGGCTGCCACCACCTCTAGCGCAATGGGAGAGGTAAGCGGAATCTCGGTAGAACCGCTGGTAAGCTCTTGCCCCGCAAGGGTTAGCTTGGCATTCTCAGAAACCTTAAAGGAGAGCCTCACAGCCCCTGGCCGGTTCAATGTACCTATAGCCAGGGGTATTGCAATGGTAATATCCTGAGTTACTGGCGAAATTGTGATATCCTGATTGAGGCCATCATTACCATCTTTCTTCAGGCTCAGAGCCAATAGCTCGCATTCTGATGATGCATCCTCTGCATAGTTGAGTATCAGACGCTCTGATAGATTGCTATGACCCAATATGGAGGCCTCTGCAATGACCTCTACGGGCTGATTGAAATCGAATTGGGTGTCCGCATCCACCGCCTTCCCATTGTAGGAGAGCTTAACCCCTGGCCACTCGGGAGTGAAAAGCCCCTTTATCGCATTGCGCGGTGTACCTTTGGCAAAGGTGATAGTATATTTCCCGGGTGCAACCTGCTCCTGCCGAACCTCTCCAGTAAAGGTGAAGTGGGCTATGAGCCTTCCGAGCCTGTGCCACATTCCCCCGCTAGGGAGGTCGAGCCTTTCAGGTGGGGTTGCTTTTATGGATGCTCCCAACGTATTGCCAGAGAAGGCCATATGGTTCTTCACCCCCTCGTCAAACAGGTACTCGGCAAAATAGCCATCGGGGAGCGAGCCATCAGCCTTACGTACAGACCGGAAGGATTGGATATCGCTTACATCAAGGACTCTAGTTGCCATGCGAAACAGTGCCAACCGGGCATCTATCTTCCTGCCAAGCCACATCACTTCCCTTGCGCTATCACCCAGCGAAGGCGCATCCTGCCTGCCATTGCCAGCCAACGGGTACTCTACACCGTCGAGATAGACGTGCGGCGTGCAGCTGCCCACGGGGTACTTGTATACCACATCGGTAAAGGTTACCGCTAGGTGATGCCATTTGCCCGGGGTTATGATACCTCCTGGTGTCCATGCGAGCATCTGATTCCCAATCACTAGCGCTATGGAATTATCTGGTACCCCGCCCGTATTGTGATAGGTGGTGCGAATGGAAAAGCCGTCTGATGAGAGCAGTGTGCCGAATTGCGGTTTTTCTGTTCTGAATACCATCTCCATGCTCCACTCAGAGTGTTCACGGAGTTTAAAAGCCTTGGCGGCAGTGCTTACATCCACCCATTCGTTCTCCTCTTGGTAGCTCTTTATGTCGAGAGAATAGAACCCATCGCTCTCTGGCACAATGCAGTATACTATAGCCTCTGCCTCATTGTTGGAGGCGTTTACCACGGGATTCTCAAGCAGCTCCACCTTCACCAGATGCCTGCCGATTGCGCTGAGGTCTGCAGTGGCAGCAAGCTGGTACACTCTCGCCCCACCGTAGGGGGCTAGCGCCTCGCCCGTAGCGCAGTCGACCCACTCTGTGATAGGTGGTGCATTGTCTACCGTAACTCTTACCTGCACCTTGCCGCTGAAGGGGAGGTTAGAGAGGTTAGAAAGGGTAATGCGAACGGGTTGCTGCTGGCTGAGATTGAGACCGCTCTCCCCTATATCTACCTTGGCCAACGCTAGGTCGCCCCGCTTGGGGTAGACCCCATCTTTCAGCTCTATTTGGAAATCCTGCACAACGCCCGCCGCCGAGCAGGGGGGCGCTAGCCCATCCTTAGGCCCCAAAACGATTCGCGCGCGGGCGGTAGTCGCTGTAAGTGCCGAGACATCGAGGGTGAACGTGGCTCGGTACTCCTTGCCATCCTTAGTCAGGTTCGCCTCCTGGCGTTCGGCTGTGGAGAATTGCCCGTCGCCGTCCCAATCTACCCAGAGGACCACGCCCCATTCGTCGGGCACGTTGCCCCTGGCTACCACCTCTACCGCATTCTGCGCTTCACCCCTATAGAGTTTCAGGTAGGGCGGAAGAATGGAGTAGCGGATAGCACCCGTAAGCACAGGATTGAGCGGGGTTACCGCCCGGAATGCCTCCAGCTTTGCCAAGCGGGGAGCATCTTTTGACTTGGGGGCTGGCCCCGGGGGCGGTATGCAGTAGCTATCGTAGATGGCGTAGGTGAAGAGCACGTTGTCGGCCTCGTTGGTATCGTTACCCTCTATCGTTACCCCAATGCGCTTTGGCTCTGCGAGATCTACCCATACTCCTTGGCCTAGCGTGAAGGTGCTGTCGCCAGGCTTCACATCCACCTCCTCGGAGAATAGCTGCCCCTCTTCAGTGAATATGCGCACGGTAACCCGTTTCTGTTCAGATAAATAGGTATTTCTAAGAGTGACGGCTATCGGCACTTCAGCACCGAAATCATCGCCCTGCTTGGTGGCAACCGCACTGACTATGGAGAGGGGATTGGCCGCCGGCACAAGATCAACCGTCGCCTCCCATCCCTCGTCGGTCTCCGCCCCCTGTAGCGATTCGAAATACAGGGTAACCGCCCCATCCTCTGCCTCTGAAATATAGGTAAGAGGGCTGGTTGCCAGATCGCTATAGTTTCCGCTAAGGCGTGCACGGAAACGGACGTCCTCAAGGTTAAGGCTATAGGGGGTCTGCACCGTGTATACTGCCAGGGCGGCACTCCCCGAAACCAGGGAGAGTTTGGTGAAGCGAACCCGAACTTTCATACCCCGAACCGAGGGCGTAAGCTTTATGGT
>JABCOB020000190.1 GCA_013333835.2 Bacteroidia bacterium | reverse complement strand
TTTCGGCCAATCGCTGCAAAGCCTCCACCTCGAACTGCCCACAGGAAAACCGTTGCAGCACGCTACGGTCGGCTATGAAATGATGCTCTGCCGCCTCCAGTTCACTAGGTGACGGGCGTGCCACACCTATACGCAACTCTCGGTACACCTGCCTGCTGTCTGCCGAAACTATTGGGCAGTGCCACAGGTTGGCCAAGGCTATGCTCAATGCTGTTTTGCCAACAGACGTAGGCCCGTAGAGCGCAATGAGATAATCCATTAGTCGCCCGTATCCTCCCGACGGAGATCATCGAGAATCGCCTTAATATCGCTGTCAGACTGGGTAACCAGATCGTTGGTAAACTCAGGGGCATCGCCGCATCCTGAAAGGCAGCGCCCCCCTTGCGGTACGCTATCGCCTTCTACCACAGCCGTAAGCGTAATATGAAGCGCACGGTCTGAAAGAATGTCGTAATTGTAAATCAAGTGGCTACCCTCCCCCGCAAGCAGATCGCACAGCCGCACATTGCCCATGTGCACCTTTTCCTGGCTATCGGTATCCTCATCGTCAAACACATCGGTAATATTGGCAAACTCAGGATTGGGGATCTCCAGCCCGGGTGTCCAGTCTTCCCCTGCGATGAAAAACGAGGTGATATCAAAAGTGGGCATATGGAGATCGCTTAGGATGAGAGTATTGAATATTGCAAAAGTACTCTGCGCAGCAATTTCATAGACACGGGAAAATTCGGGTCTTTCTGGATCTACTGCCGTAAATATGAAAATGGGTATCATCGCCCTGATAGTGTAGTATACGTTATAAACGTGCAAGGGGTGCTGTTTGTTACAGAGGCTGGCACTGCGCACAAAAAACGCCCGGGTTGCCCCAGGCGCACTTCTACACTAAACGCTCTCATTACAATGCCCTCGGATTCGCCAACCTTTAGCTATGGAATTATCCTGATGAGCGAACTGTAAATATCAGGAATCCAGCCTCTTTACACACCAGCTACAACCTTCCCTCCCACCGCAAACGCAAGCTCCTGCTCCAGAGAACCCCGTGAGGTGAGTGCTAGCGTAGTTCCCAGCACAGCAAGCAGCCTCTGCGCTACCTGTAACTCTACGCTACCGTTCGGGGTTAGGGGTAAATCTGATGAGGGCTCCCCTATTGGGCGCACTGGCGACATGGTAAGCCGCTCGCCCGCATAGCGGATGTAAAAACGCAGTTGGGATGGATTGCCCCCGGGATTCTCCGCACCGTAAACCACCACCCCTTGCTCTGCATTCTGAATGGCGCACCCTAGGAGAATCTCTAGCACAGCCGTGAGCTTCTCCACATCGACGCGTAGGATTGGCCTTACCCCAGGGGCTATCTCATAGCGCAACGACACGAGATCCTGGCGCTTTATCCGATGCACCATCCTTGTACCTTGCGAGAACAACCCCTCGAAAAGGGTAGTTAGCCGGCACTCTGTGGGATGGGGACGCACCTCTGTAGCCCGAAGATTTGCAAGGGTTATCATGCTATCCATAACACGCATGAGGCTAAAGGCATTCTGGTTGATAACCTCTAGGCTCTCCTTAACCTCTGGATTCTCGCTCGGGAGCGAAGCCACGTACTGCGAATAGCCCACTATAGCATTGAGGGGTGTGCGCAATTCATGCGAAACGTTGGCCAGGAATTCACTCTGCGCGGTGCTGGCTGCGTGCTGGTTGGCTGTGTCATTCCTCTTGCGCCGACGTATTGCCACGGGCAATGCAGCCACAAGAGCCGAGCAACGTGACAACACCCGCCCAACGGTGGATGTTCCGAAAAACTGGGATATCGTGAGCACAGAGGCTGCCGAGAGGAGCGAGAGCAATGCCACAATGCCTAGTACACGACGAGCCCCACTAGATTCTGCCGATGCCGTAGCCCCGCCGTGTAAAGGGGCTACCTCCACAGCATCATCAGGCTCTAGCAGATCCTCCCCCTCCTCTGGCAGAGCCTTTAGCGCAAGGCGAAACGCAGCCTGCGCAGAATCTGGGTTCTGCTGAGCTTCAGACTGGTAGCGAGACTCTAAAGCGTAGAGACTATCGATAGCCAAACGCTGCTGGTAAAGCGTATCTGAGAGTTTGGCGAGGTAGGCATTCACGGCGATAAGCTGCTCGTTGGCGCGCCGGAGTTGCCCCTCGTAGCTATCCAGTAACGCCTGCTGGGTAACGGGTTTCCGCGGAGTACGCACATGGGAGGCCAACCGCAAGAAACTGGGGAGTATGAGGTGGGCATGCTCTTCTATGTTACCCGCATTAATAGAGTAGGACCATTGGTCTGGTTTGCCCGCAAAGGTGCTCTTCTCAAAGGCGATCATCCACCCGGGGTCAAAAGCCGGTCTCTCGCTGATGATTAGCACCGGGTAATCGTTGAAGAATTCATACATCTCGGGGAGCTGTGGCATGGCCGACGGGGTGACGTATACCACGTGCGGACGCCCTTTGGTGCTACGGTTCGACCAGTCGAAGGTGTAAATGATCTCCACTGGCTTACCATGAATCTTCCTATGCTGCACCGCCTTCTCCAGCTGGCGGGCTACAAGATTCTGCGCCCCGATAATCTCGATGTAGAATTTCTGCTGGTCGCGGATATCAGGCCACTTTATACGGGTAGAGAACTGTAGTAGGTAGTCGACCCTAGGATCTCGTGGCACTGAATCGGAGGCAGTCCACCCTGCTAGCGGCAAGAGGAGGCATCCCAGCAGCAGCAGTAAGAATCTTGGATGACGACGGTAACGCTCCACTTTAGTAAATACTGTTTAAGAAGGATAACGAGGGCTCATTATCACGCCCTCTTTTTTTGGCCAAATTCTCTAGAACATCTAGTGATGAGGGTAGTAGACAGCGTTGTTCCATGCGCTAGCTCCCTCAAAAATCCCGTTGCAAAGGAACACCAAATAGGCGAAATAACCTAGGGTAAAAGCTCAACATTGTGGTAATAGCACTATCTTTGCAGGGCAAAGGGGCAATATTGTACACCAACGGAGAAAATAGATTCTGCCCTTTGCCCCCATCTTACACTGTGCGGGTTAAACCTCTAATAGCCTATGGCTCACCTGAAACTCTACGATGCCAGCGCTGGTTCTGGCAAGACCCACACCCTGGTGTTAGAGTACCTTACCCACCTCCTGGCCGATACGGCCACGCCCTCCACGGGTGCACCCATTACCCCGTGGATGCCCACCCGGTACGCCTCCACGCTTTGCGTCACCTTTACGAACAAGGCGACCGCAGAGCTGAAAAGTCGCATTGTAGGCACGCTCTACTCTCTGGTTAAAGCGGAATCTTCGCCCATGCTGCCAGACCTCGTCGCTGCCACTGGCCTAGGCATAGCCACCCTGCGATCTCGGGCCGAACGTTGCCTTAAGGCGATACTCCATCACTATTCACAGCTGGGGGTAAGCACCATCGATAGCTTTGTAGAGCGTATGGCCAAAAACCTATTCTGGGAGATTGGAGTACCCGGCGACACCCGTGTGATGCTAGACCAAGAACGCCTAATAGACGACGGAATTGTACGCCTGCTCAGCAACCTTGATTCTAAGAGTGCTATTTTCTCCTGGATTCGCTCCCTAATCCTAGAAAACATTGAGAATGGGCATCCCTGGCACCTAGTGCCCGCCGTGCAGAAGCGGGCCCAGCAGCTATTCCAACCCGTGTTTCAGCTCATGGCGCCCGAAGAGCGTGCCGAGTTCTTCTCTCCCGCCGGGCTAGCGCAGCTGCGCAAATACCTTGACAAGACCGCCCACGAGGCACTGAACTCCCTGAAGCAGCAGGCAGAAACGCTTGAAAAACTCCGCCTACAATTCGGGATTGCGGCTGACGACTTCAACTACAGTAGCAACGGGACATCGCACTGGGACAAATCGGTAGCCGCAGTACTCGCCCATACCGAAGGCGATCTCCCCAAGCTTGGCGAACGCGCCATAGCCGCCTATCAGGACTGCGAGAAGTGGTTCGCCAAGAGCATGCAGGGGCGTAGTGCCCTCATAAGCACCGTGGCGCAGCACCTGCTTACCCCCTACCGAGAGTTTATAGATAACTTCACCCGCCTCCAAGCGCTCTACACCACCGCCACCCGCACCAGCAACCTGCTCCCCCACCTAGGCGTTCTCCACGATCTACGAGAGTGCATCAACTCTGCCGAACTCGAACAACACTCGCTGCTGCTGGCAGACACAACCTCGCTGCTCGTGGCACTTAGCGGGGGCGATGACCTATCCTTCGTCTACGAGAAAATGGGGTCGAGGTATGACAGCCTCCTGATCGATGAATTTCAAGACACCTCTCGTCTCCATTGGCGCCTACTCGCCCCCTTGGTCCACAACAGCCTTGCGCAGGGAGGCATCTCGCTCCTGGTGGGCGATGTGAAGCAGGCCATTTACCGATGGCGCGGCGGCGATTGGCAGCTCCTAGCCAGAGACATCCCCGAGGAGTTCTCCAGGGTATTCGGCACCGACAAACACGTGCTAGAGTACAACTATCGGAGCTCGCCCTGCGTGGTGAAATTCAATAACCAACTATTCGCCAAGGCGCTAGAGAATCTCATTGCATTCTGCACCGAGAAGGCCAATAAGGCTTACCCTCCAGAATACGAGGCTATAGAAGCCTACCCAGAATTGAAAAGGGCCGTAGACCAAACCCTTTCCCAATTCACCACCACGCTCCGCGCTGCCTACGAGGGACTCCAGCAAAAATCGCCTCGGGAGGATATTGACTCTGGGTACGTGGAACTGCTGCTAGCCAAAGAACCTGAAGACTGCAACCCGGAGAATGCTGCAGCAGAGGAGGAGGGGGCACTTTCCAAAACTGTAGTAGAGCTCACCCTCCAGCAAATAGACCACCTTATAGACACGGAAGGCCTAGCCCCCTGCGATATAGCCATACTCGTGCGCCGTAGCAAATCTGCTGTACCCATTGCCAATGCCATTCTGGCCCACAATACCCAGCGTGCCAATAAATACGGCGTGGTGAGCCAAGAGGCTTTACTACTCGACCTCTCGCCAAACGTCCAGTTCATGCTTGCCGCCCTACGCGCAGTAGCAGGCATACACTCCAATGTAGATAACGCCCTAATAGCCCGCCACCTCGATTCGCTACAGGGATTCTCACCACTAGAATGGGCCTCCCGACTCATGGAGCTCTCCCAACGAAAAGCACCCCACCTGCACGGCGGCACACCACCCAAGCCCTGCAACAGCATGGTTGATAGTACGCTAGAGTGGCTCCACCGCCTCCGTTCACTCCCGATGCTCGAGGCCTTCGATGCCATTGCCGAGGGGCTAAAGCTACCCACATCGCCCGGGGAACTCCCCTACCTCTCAGCCCTTCGCGACATGGTGCACAGCTTCTCCTCAGAGCAGGGAAGCACCCTGGCGGCATTCATTCAGCGCTACCAAGAGCAGGATGCCAGCAAGCGGATGTTGCCCCTTAGCCAGTCACACAGCTCAGTGAATGTGCTCACCATCCACAAGGCGAAAGGGCTGGAATTCAAAGCGGTAATATGCCCAGAAGTGGATTGGGATATAATAGCCCTCCCCTCCCTGCAAACCGAAATCATCTGGGCATCCCCCGTTGGGCCAGAGCTGCAGAATCTACTGCTTCCAACACGCCTTTCGCTCGGTAGCGGCGCCAGCAACAGCCCACTCCATGCACCCGCAGTACTCGAAGAGCATTGCCTAGCCGGGGCTGATGCCCTAAACCTCCTTTACGTTGCCTTTACACGGGCTAAAGACTGGCTCACGATAATCTACGCACCTAAAGGGAAAAAGGCCGCGAAAACCCCCGCAAAAAGCCCCCAGGCGGGCAAGAAAACAAACGGGCGCACCTACAATGAGCTGCTAGAGTCAGCACTTGCTGCCATCGGTTGGGACTGTGAGGAAGAGGCCGATACCCACGTAAAATACAGCCTAGGAAGGTTTTCCACTACCCCATCAGCCCCCTCGGACACCCCGAATGCCATTCGCCCGCCATCCCGCGCAGAGCGTCCTCTCTACACCATAACCCCGCTCCCCATTCGGATATCCATTCCCGAGCGCGGCACTCTGGAGTACGAGCAGGCCACCCGTCGCCGTGCCGCCAGAACCCTGGGCGAATCGTTGCACGCCCTGCTCCAAGCGGCCAATAATGCCGAGGATATCGCCTCTGGTATCGCCTCCCTGTCGGCTAGCGAAATGCTAAAACCCGAGGCGGCCAGCCAACTCACAGCCACCATCCGCCAAATGGCCGGAGAGCCGCCGCTTTCCCACCTATTCTCTGCCGATTACACCGCCATCGCAGAGCGGGATATTCTAGCCCAGGACGGGCAAACCCACCGCCCAGATAGGATTGCCATTTCCGGATCAGAAACCCTGGTGGTAGACTTTAAGTTCGGCCATCCGCAAGCCGCCCACAGCCGCCAGGTAGCCCTCTACTGCCAGCTGCTGCAAGAGCTGGGATACGCACGCCCGCGGGGCTATCTCTGGTACTTGCGTCCAGACACAGGCCAGGGGGCCCTGGTAGAAGTACCAGCAACCCCCTAGCCCTACTGAAAGTGGTGTAACCTAGAGTATTTTCTATCTCTTTCTCTTCTATAGCGCCTGGCTTTGCCCAGGCATTTTTTTATCAATCCTGTTCATCAGGCTCCAGGCGGGAATTCCCCGGCACGCCCACCGTGCAGAGAAAGGCATCCCATTCACCCGATTTCGCCCCATTAGTCCTGCTCGCTCCAATCATCGTCCACATCGTCTACCCAGTCGTCCTCATCCTCTAGCGACGTGGGGGTTCCCTTATCCCGCATTTTGCGCAGCACGCCATTTCGCGCAAACCAAAGCCCCCCGTTGGTATCGATGTCCTTATAGAACCCCACATCCCCATCATTCGCAATCAAATCAACCAATGAGGGGGCTACTCGCACGTATACGCCCTCGGGTACATACAGCTGGCAGCTCACCCAGCAAATGTAGCCACTGGGCACCTGCCGCATGCTATAGCGCAAGGGGAATCGTATGGTGTCGCTGCTGAGTGTAGGCCGGTAGCGCACCTGCCGGCGAACATTGAGCGGTTCTGCCGAAAAGAGCGAGAAGGCCTGGCGTATCACGCTCAGCGAGCCCACCGTGTCATCTGTAGCCCGCACTGTCAGCTCCACGTACCTATCCATCCCCTCCTCCTTCACCATCCCCCCGTAGAGCTGCCTGAACGAGATGCTCTTCCTCGGCCTCTTCCCGTCCGTTTTTCCCAGATCTTTCCCCACCCCCACTAGCGTCAGGGTATCGCCTAGCCTCACATGGAGGGGGTAATCCCGAGAAACCGTCTGCGTGTTGTAGAACGACCCCGTGTCATAACGGACGGTGAGCACCCCAAGCCCTACGAGCGCCGCAATCCACACGCCCAAGGCTATGAGGCTCGCCACCCTATTCACCCGAAAGCGCGTGAGGCAGCGCAAGCCCAGCACGAAGAGAAAGCCCAACGGGATAAGCACCACCAGCTCTATGAGCAAAACCCAAGGTATAGAAAGCCCGTAGGTATTGACAATAGAACCCAACGTCTGGCCAAAACCGCCGAGTAATTCCGTATCGAACCACCGCACCATGGCGAACGCCGCTATCACCATGCCCACCGCGCCCACGGCACTGGCCACCACCAAACCCGCGCCCACCACCACCACCAGGATACGCAGCAAGCCCAAGAGCACAGTGCCCAGCAGGCTCAGAAGGCCAAGGAATACATTCTCTGAGCGCCCCCCCATACGCCGCCCATCTCGCGCCTCGCCCCGAAAATTCTGGTACTGCGAACGGATCTCATCCTGCAGACGGTCGAAGGTGAGCGGCTCACCCTTCATCTCCATTTTCTGCAAGGGGGTAACCGCCTTAGGAATGGCCAACCACAGCACTATATACACCAGAATTCCAGCACCGTACATGCATGTACCTACGATGAATAGCAGCCTGAAAATCCACGGCGAAACCCCAAGCCGTAGCCCCAGCCCGCT
>JABCOB020000189.1 GCA_013333835.2 Bacteroidia bacterium | reverse complement strand
CTCACCGAATCGTCTTGAATTGCCGCAATGGCTTTCCCCACAAAGCGAATGCTATCCAGGGTTTTCCGGCCAAAGTAGCCTACTATACGCTCTGCCACCCCTTGCGTACTATCGCTCCACACAAAGGGGAAAGGGGTGCGGAGTAGAGTAACCGTGCTATCGAGCCCATTGAGGTAGAGCGTATCGGCCACCAGCTGGAGATCCCGACGGAATGCTCGTACCCCTCCCACGGCACGAGCATAGCGTACAGTATCTACAATGCTTACACCGCCTTGGTTCACCACAGAATCATGAACCTTGGATATTGCACCACTGCCCACGGAATCCTGATGGCTAGCCTTTTCGCCAACCCCACCGTCCGTTATGGCAGACCGTGGTGTCGGTTGGGCGGCTTTCACCTTCCGTTCTGCGAGCTCAGACCAGGCGCGCAGCGTATCCATTCGCAAGAAGAGCGTGTCGGTTGCCGGACGTGCCGAGGTGTCCACCGAGAAGAGCAAAGGCTCATCATCAGCCACCGCTAGCTGCGGAGAGCGCCAGTACTGCAAATGCTGCGTGTAGAGCCGTTGATAACCCAGAGAATCCACCAGTACCACATGGCCTTTGGCCTGCGTATGCCCTTGCCGTCGGTTAGAGAACAGCCAATCGGCATACACCCGGTTTGCGCCATTGTCTACAGCCGCCTCCCCCTCTACTTCAAGCGTTCGGTTAGTCTGGTCTATTGCCACCTTAAGCCCATACGCCATCCCCTCGCGGTCATACACCCGGGTTTTCCCCCAGCATTTAACCAGATCTAGCTCTTGGAAGTACTGGATAGAATCACCGTAGGCCTCGGCGCTATCGCTCCGGTAAACCACAGCGCGGGCGACTGTTGCAAGCTTCTGATTAGAATCATAGTAGCCATGCTTGCTCTCCAGGTTGGTCCTTTCACGGCGAATACGCCCCCCCGTCATGTAGTGGGCGGTATTATCCCGTGTATTGAAAAATAGGAGGTTAGCCCAGAGGTAGGCCTTCTCCACAGTATCGTGCAGCTCCACCTGCCGGCCGAGCATTCGCCCATTGCCCGACTGTCCATCATAGTAGAGCGTATCGCCCGATATCCGCAGATCCTTACTCCGGATTCGCACATGCCCAAAGGCATCGAAGATATTGGCCGCCTGATCCACATGGGCGCTATCACATACCATAACCGCCTCGCCGTGGCGTAATCGCACATCGCCCAAGAGGCGGAACACGGTGGTACTCCCCATACGCCGTGGCCGCATTTCGTGGGCATTGAGAATCTCCACCTCCACCTGCCTTTGCGCAAGGGCGGGAGTAGCAGCCAGCAGGCCGAACAGCAGGCATACGGCTAACCTCCGCATAGAGATCCCCAAAAGGTTAGACCGCTATTCCCCGTGCGTAAGAACTCTCTCGGTGCCACATCCATCGCCCTAGGATTCCAGGATCTGCTAGCCGCTGATGGCCTGCTACTCGGCCATTTTCTCCTTCCAATACGGATATTGGAACTTACAGTCAGCGAACTTCTTGTCGATACGCATGTAGATACTCTGCTGCTTACGCTGAATCCACCGTGCTATCAGCTTCTGCTCCTCCTGGCGCTTGGCCAGCTGCTGCACATCGGCGTAATCCTCAGTCAAGTTCACGCGATGCGTAGGGATTGTCCGTTCGAGCTTGATGATCTTCACCACCACATTGCCGAGGCGATCACGACTCTCGAAAGCCGGGGAAATCTGCCCATCCTTAAGCTTTCGCACTTCGTAGTAATCCACCGGGACCATAGTCTCCTTCTGCAGCTTCGCCGCCCCGCTCTGCTGGTCGGTCATCAGCCCTCCGTTCAGCCGCGTGTCCTTATCGTCAGAGTACATGGCGGCAGCATCCTCAAAGGTGATGGAATCATTGAGGACCAGGGTTCGCACGCTATCGAGCCTGGCCACGGTAGAGGCAATCACATCGCTCGTATAGTTCGGCTTAAGCAAGATATGGCGCACCTTGGCCATATTCCCCTTACGCCCCACCATCTGGATGATGTGGTAGCCGTACTCCGTTTTCACAATCTGGCTCACCTGGCCATCTTGCAGCGAGAAGGCCACATCGGCAAAAGCCTTCACAAAGCTCTCTCGCGGGAGGTAATCCATCTCCCCGCCCTTGGCCGCCGAGCTTCTATCCTCAGAGTAGGCCATCGCTAGAGTAGAGAAACGCTCCCCCTTGAGTATACGCTCACGCAGGCCGATGAGCCGTTCCTTCACGGCGTACTCGGCATCTGCCGATGATATGGGGTTCAGCACTATCTGCCGTAGCACGTAGCGCTCGGGCACTGTGGGCAGGCTGTCGGGTACCTGCTTTCGGTAGAAGGCCTCTACCGCCGAGGGGGTTATCTTCACCCCTTTTACCAGCTGGCTGCGCACATGCTCTGCTCGCTGCTGCTCTCCAATGAGCTCGCGCATCTCTCGCTTTATGTCTCGAATCGAACGCCCGTACTGCCGCTCCAGTTCCGCCTCGCTGCCTGTCTGCATGATGAAGTAGGAGATCCGTTGATCAACCTCCTGATTCACACGCCCTAAATCTGTTGTCACGCTGTCCAAATCGGCCTGGTCTAGGAGCAGGTCATGTATCAGCAGATTCTCCAGCACTGGGCAGATGTCCGCAGCCGTTGTTGTGTTGCCCTGCATCTTCATCCGGAGCAGCTCCATTTCAAGGTCGCTACGCAGTATCATTCGCGTGCCCACAGTGGCCACAGTGCCGTCCACCAACTGCGCATGCGCAAAGCTCGCGAGCGCCAGTAGCCATCCGATAGCCACGGTCCGTAGCAATACAGGCTGGAATTTACACATGGGAAAAATGCTATTGATTGTATTGAACACCGATTTGTAATATGGGAAATAGATTCTCACCTAGCCATTAGCCGCTACTCTATCCACACCCGCGCTCGCCCCGTTTCCACGCCCTCCTGCACCACCTCCGTCTCCATCGCGTGCAGCAATTCTACCTTCCTCCGATTTAGCACCAGCTGCCTCACCTCTCCCTGGCAAAACTCCAGCGGCGCCGTTGCCCCTGCACGTTTCCACTGGCAGGCGTTCACCAGGTATAGCACCTCGCCCACTGGGATCTCGTAGTTCCTAGCCCGGCAATCCTTCAGCACATGGTAGACCTCCTCGGGCACTTTGGCCTTCAGATCCTGCAGCGATAGCCAGGTGTCGGGCAGCGCTAGGGGCACAATATTCGCCTCCATGGTGAGCGTGGTTATATGCTGGAGCTGTTCGTACCCGCAGTTTTTATACGCCTGCTTGAGCTCTTGCACAGCGTCTCCATTGCCCACCGTGGGCACTATGAGGCAACGGGCTATGGGTTCCCGAAGCACGAACATTTCACGGTTTTCCTGGTAGAAGGTGTCTATCTCCCCGAGCCGCACTAGGGTGTCCAGGTGCATGGCCTCATACACCCGCTCATATTCATAGATATAGAGCCCCATTCTGTAGTCTTCTACCTGCTGCTCTATCGCAGTAATACGCCCTGCCAACTTGCTAGCAGCCTGCTGGTAGAGAAGCTGCCGCCTGAGCCAGGCTTCGGCGTAGCGCTTGAGCATCGCGAGGCTATCTTTGGGCGTGAGGCCCTCAGCCATGCCCACGGGCAGATCCTCTACCCGGAGCTGCACCGCGCCTACACTGGCAAGCACGTGGTCATCATTGGCCCCCGTGGCCAGGTCGCAGCCATACAGCCACAGCAGAAACCATGCCCACAATACTAGAAAAACGAATGCCCCTAGGCCACGCATCTCTATCGCCACACTCCTAATAAAAAACGTAGACGGTTGTACCAGAATCTACTACAGTCCCCTGCGCACTTCCAGCCCCCCGGTTGAACTCTACCAACAGCCCACCACCTTTCAGCTACCACGGCTCCTATAGTGCCAGCGATTAGCCTCCAGAGAGGAAGAACTTCCAACGGAACTCTCATTCCGCAGCCTCAAGTCTTTTCGCCAGCCGCCGCAGCGCCCCCTTGTCCACCTGAACCCTATACTGCCTCCGCAGCTTTTTGAGCCACTGCCGCTCCACCTCGGCTTGATATAGCGAGCGCAGCTCCCCTTGGGCTTCCTGGAAGGTCTTGGGCTCATTCTCGCGCTGAGCCACCACATGGTAAAAGACAAAGCCCTCCGCGTCAGGCATCACATCGCTCATTAGCCCGTGCCACTTCACCCCTAGAGGATTGGCCACGCCGGCATCCACAGACTCCCTCCCCGCGAGCGAAGCCCCCTGCAGCAGAGGCGCATCGGCACTGCAGCGCATCCTCTCTACCCGCACTAGGGAATCGGCCTGGGGGGCCTCCCCTTTCTCCAGCCGCTGCATAGCCTCGGTCAGGTTATGGACATTCACACTTCGGTATGCGTCCACCGTGGCGCAATGCGGGTAACGAAACTCATCTTTATGCTGCTTGTAGAGCCTCTCCAGTTCCCGCTCAGTGGGTACTGCACCCTGCCATACCTGGCGTTCGCTCACCTCAAAGAGCAAAAGCCCATCGCGGAACTCCCGCAGCATAAAATCGAGTTCCCGATGCTCTGCCCGTATACGGCGAAGCGCAGTTTGCCATATCGCCTGCCCCAGTACGCTATCTACCACATCTGCGTATCGATGCGGCTCTAGCGTGCCGAAATCCTGCCAATGCGCATTGAGCCGATCTACGCATGCCGCAGCGGGCAGGCACACCCCATCCATGCTGGCAATGCAGAGCAGACGGAGAGAATCGGGCAGTGGTGTTGCGCCGTGCTCCTGGATATAGCTAAATATATTGCTTATAGTCTGTTCATTGTAGACAACTCTAAGCAACTTGGTAGCTCCCTCCCTCAGCGCTTCCTCGCCCTCCACCGGCATGCCTACACGGGCTAGCTGCTCGCGGATATCCTGCTGAACCTCCTCGTAAGCCCCCACCGGGCGATGCGCTATCCGCTGCAGGAGGTGTAAGCCGAATGGAGACCGCACCGCATGCGACACAGCCCCATCTGCCCGCAAGCCAAAAGCCGCATCGGTAATGGATGAAGGGAATGGGCCTGCCACTATCCAGGGAAGGATGCCCCGCGTCTTGCCCACCGAGGGATCTTGGCTGTACTGCAACGCCAACTGGCCAAAATCGGCCCCGCTATCGAGCAGCCCCCTGAGCGAATCCAACAGCGCAACCTCGCGAAAAATTCGGATGCTATCAGCCCCCGCGGGTAGCACGCGCATGATGTGGGCTACCTGCATGCGTCCACGGGCTGGGCGGATGCCCACCACCCGTATCAAATGGTAGCCATACTGCGTTCGCACCGGGAGCGAAACGTCGCCGAGCCTAGTGTTATAGGCCGCCAGCTCAAAGGGGACAACCATGGTGAAGGCAGAGAAATAGCCCAAGTGCCCCTTGTTATCCCGAACCGACGGATCTTGGCTATACCGCACCGCGAGCGAATCGAAATTTGCGCCTCGCAGCACCTCATCGCGCAGCGCCAGCGCCTGCTGGTAAACCGCAAGGGTGTCTCCATCATCGGGAATCTTGAGCAGGATGTGGCTCGCATCCACCTCCCTGAGCATTCGCCCATAGGCAGCCCGCAGCACCGCCTCCTGCTCTGCGCTATCGAGCAGGTAGCCCGCCAGCTTATAGCGCGCAAAATTCTCATACTCACGCCGTAGGGCTAGGCTGGTATCCAGCCCCCGAGCCTTGGCATCGGCCACCTTCAGCCGGAAATCAATGTATGATTGCAGGAACTCTCCTACCGAGAGGCGATGCGCATGGACCCCGTAACGGCTATTCTTACGGTAGGCGTAGGCAAACTCCTCGGCACTCACCGTATCGCCCGCCACCACAAGGAATGGCTTAGCCTGCTGCCCGCACACCACTACTGCAGTCAGCAAGCACGCCGCCAATGGCAACCATAGCCGTAAGATCCTCTGCATTGGCACCACGTAGATCCTGTTGATAAATTACGCAAGATTAACGGTCTAGCGAGGTAGATGGTATATGGAGCAGGGCGCAATATCCTTAAATCGCTACCAATCAACCGAATAGTCCACCTCTTCTCAATTCGACTTAGATGAGTAATTCGGTGCCTCGCTGGTTATAGCCACATCATGCGGGTGGCTCTCCAGAATACCCGCATTCGTAATCCGCACGAACTTAGCCTGCTGCATGGCCGCGATGGTAGGCGCGCCGCAGTAGCCCATACCCGCCCTCAGCCCGCCCATGAGCTGGTAGATCACCTCGCTCGCCGCGCCAGTGTAGGGAACCCGCGCCGCTATACCCTCTGGCACCAGCTTCTTGATATCATCCTCCACATCCTGGAAATAGCGATCCTTTGAACCGTGCTGCATGGCCTCCAGCGAACCCATGCCACGGTAGGCCTTGTAACGACGGCCATTGAAGAGTATCGTATCGCCTGGCGATTCCTCCGTGCCCGCCAGTAGCGAGCCAACCATAACCGTGTCTGCACCTGCGGCTATCGCTTTGGCTATGTCGCCAGAGTAGCGGATACCGCCATCGGCTATCACCTTCACCTCTGAGCCCCTGAGGGCCTTAGCCACATCATATATCGCCTGAACCTGCGGTACACCCACCCCCGCTATGATACGGGTAGTGCATATAGACCCCGGGCCTATACCCACCTTCACCGCATTGGCGCCCGCATTCGCCAGCATGAGCGCCGCCTCTGCCGTGGCGATGTTCCCCACCACCAGCTGAAGCTCTGGGAATTCGCCCCGCACCCGCCTCAGCATTTCTACCACACCCCGCGAGTGCCCATGCGCAGTGTCTATCACCACCACATCCACACCGGCCTGCACCAGCGCCTGCACACGCTCTAGGGTGTCTTTCGTTACCCCCACCCCGGCTGCAGCCATGAGCCGTCCCTTGCGATCCTTGGTGGCAAGGGGATTTGCCCGAACCTTGGTGATGTCGCGGTAGGTTAGCAACCCGATCAACCGGTACTGGGCATCCACCACTGGGAGTTTCTCTATTTTATGCCGCTGCAGTATCTCGGCGGCCTGCGTGAGATCGGTACCCTCGGTGGTGGTTATCAGGTGGTCTGAGGTCATAACCTCGCTCACCTTGCGGGAGTTATCTTCCTGGAAACGGAGGTCGCGATTGGTTACAATGCCCACCAGGCGGTTGTCGCTATCTACCACCGGAATCCCCCCGATGTGGTTCTCACGCATGATGGAGAGAGCATAGCCCACCGTCGCATCGGGACTTATGGTTACAGGATCGGTAATCATCCGATTCTCCGCCCTTTTCACCTCTCGCACCTGGAAGGCCTGCTGCTCTATGGACATGTTCTTGTGAATCACCCCAATAGCTCCCTCCCTAGCGAGGGCAATAGCCATGGCCGATTCCGTTACCGTATCCATCGCCGCGCTCAGTATCGGCAGCTCGAGCCGCACGCTCTGGGTTAGATTCGAGGCAATGGAGACCTGCCGGGGCAGCACTTCAGAATAGGCTGGCAAGAGTAATAAATCATCGAACGTAAACCCTTCAGCCACAATCTTTTCACTAAGCAGCGACATAAGCCAACCTCCGTATATTTGCGGGCAAAGGTAGTAAAATTTCGGGATTGTTGCAGGCTAGGACGAACGCCGCGCTGCAATCGCCCAAGACCGTAGCAATGCGGCGTGCAAAATCGTTTAACCGTTTTTTCAACGGTCTGGAATTGCATCAAAATCCCGTTTCATCACCGTTATGATAATCCGGCACAGCCATGCCAGCATCGCCGAACTGGCCCCCCCGGGGAACATGGCACTGCAGCCCCCACTCTTCTAGGAAACACGACGCCGCAACGCCCCTAAATATCGCCTTACCTTCGCCTCACCTTCTCCCCACCTTCGCCCTACCAACTCCCTACCTGCGCCGCTTCATGTTCGGATTTCGCTAGCGAAATCCG
>JABCOB020000188.1 GCA_013333835.2 Bacteroidia bacterium | reverse complement strand
GCCTAGATATTGTTGCAGCGCCTTCACCCGCTTTACCGTCTCTTCCGTCCCGAGGAACTCAATGATGCTCGCCACATCTACCCCACGCGATTCACCCACTAGGGCCAGGCGGAGGGTATTCATCACCTTGCCCTTTGGCCAACCGTGCGCCTCTATGGTGCTGTTTAGCACTTCGGCTATGGCCTCGGTGCCGCTGCTGGGGTGTTGCTCTAGCGTGCTGGCGAGCAGTGCTAGCCATGCGGGGCTATCGGGAGTGGTGTGTTTTTTAACCGCCTTCTCGTCGTAGGCCGCGGGGGCTTGCCAGAGGTAGTCGGTCTCTGCCCAGAGGTCGGGGAACAGATTCACCCGTTCGCGTACCAATCCCACAGCCCGCTCCAGGCGCTCTGGCGTAGGCTCTATCCCTTTGCCCTTTAGGCATTGCTCTAGCCAATGGGTAAGCACATCTACGGGTGCGAGCATCAGGTGGGCGTGGTTGAACCATTTGGCCCGCTCAGGGTCGAACCTTGCGCCCGATTTGCTCACCCGCTCCAGCGAGAAGAGCTCTACCAGCTGGCCGAGAGAGAAGACCTCCTGGTCGTTCCCGGGATTCCACCCCAGCAAGGCGAGCATATTCAGGAATGCTGAGGGTAGGTAACCGTCTTCACGGTAGCCACGGTACACCTCGCCCGTGGCGGTTTTCCACTCTAGGGGGAATACTGGGAAGCCCATCTTATCGCCGTCGCGCTTGCTGAGCTTACCGTTACCCGTAGGCTTGAGTATCAGGGGGAGATGCGCGAATTGCGGCATCGTATCAGTCCATCCGAATGCCTCGTATAGCAGGTAGTGTAGCGGGAGTGAGGGGAGCCACTCCTCGCCCCTTATCACGTGGCTTATCTCCATGAGGTGGTCGTCCACTATGTTGGCCAAGTGGTAGGTGGGCAGCCCATCGGCATGCTTGTAGAGCACCTTGTCATCTAGGGTGTCGGTGTGCACCTCCACCCGCCCACGGATGAGGTCATCCATCACCACCGTGCGGTTGGCGGGTATCTGGAATCGCACCACCCAGTTGGGATCCTCCTTCAGCCTCTGAGCAACCTCATCGGGCGGTAGGGTAAGCGAATTGCGCAATCCTTGGCGGGAATTTGGCCCATAGGCAAAGGCCTTTCCCTCCGCCTCATGCTCGGTGCGCAGCCTGGTGAGTTCCTCTGCCGTGTCGAAGGCGTAGTAGGCCCATCCCTTGGCCACCAGTTCCTCCGCGTATTTTAGGTATATCGCCTTCCGCTCGCTCTGTCTGTAGGGTCCGTGCGGCCCGCCCTCCTCTACCCCCTCGTCTGCGCGCAGGCCGCACCAGCGTAGCGATTCAAAAATGTAGCCCTCGGCCCCCGGCACGTAGCGGGTGCTGTCAGTATCCTCTATCCGTAGCAGGAAATCGCCGCCGTGCTGCCGTGCAAACAGGTAGTTGAACAGCGCGGTTCGCACACCGCCTATGTGCAGTGGCCCGGTAGGGCTGGGGGCAAAACGTACTCGTACTCTGCGCTCCATCTTCTCTCCTAGTAAATTACGGTGGTAAAATCCCGTGGAAATCGCCCCCAAAGGTAGGGAAAAATCGGGATTGTTGTTTACTGGCTATGGGATATGGCAGCGTTGGAGCGAGACGACCGTCTTCTGCCAAACGTACCCGAACGATGAGGCACGCCGCAGATGTTGCCCATCGCCATAGCGCAGGATTAGGGGTTCAGCTCGGTGAACTTTTTCTGTTACCTAAATTTTGTCTAAATTTGCCCTGTCGTTTCCCGACCGAATTATGGGAGTAACTAATACCAAAATCACTATGGTACAGCTTCGTAGATTTCTAGTTCCAATGCTTTGCATAGCCTCCATTGCCGGGCTATCGCTACTCGCTTCCTGCTCCAAGGATACCAAGAAGGAAGAGCCAACGCCCCAACCCAAGCCAGCTCCTCAGCCGCAACCCAAGCCGGAACCCCAACCACAGCCCCAGCCAGGCGACCACACCTATAAGAATGCTGGTGTTTGGAGCCCTGCCCAGTTCGCAGCGGATACAAGGGGAACAACCATATTCAAACTGCTGGCTAAGGACAAGGGGCTCGTGGAGCTCGGGAAGCTCTTTGCCCAATACAAAGGGCTTATTCCTACCATTACCGATGAGATGGTGAAGGGACACCTGGAGGATGCCGGGAACCTTATCGACCTTCTGAAGGATGCGAAGTTCGATCTTAAGCAGGATGGCAAGCTCGAGATTACAGGGCTGGCTGGCGTGGCAACCCCCGTAGTCGGCACCTGGTTTGACAATAATGTGGATGCCCTGGGAGGCTTCCTATACAGCGCGAAGCTGCCCGAGCTCGATGCCAAGTACACCCGTGGATTATCTGGACTCATCCTCCAGCGTATGTTCCGCGAGAATGCGAAGGTTCAAAAGACCAAATCGGGGAATCACCTTCTACTCATGCTCCAGGGCGACCTTCTTCTGGAGTACGCCAAGCGCTATGAGAATCCCCCGGCTGGCGTAACGGAGACTCCCGAGCAGAAGGAGGCGCGCGAGGCCCACTACAAGAATTGCCAAAAGGCGGCAAACGGCATGATGAAGAATGCGCAAGCGGGGTTCTTCTTCATGCCCAAGAAGTAAGCGGCCCCTCGAATTCTTCCCCTTCCCTTCATGCGTAGCAGGCGGTATCTGGAGATACCGCCTGCTTTTTTATGCGCTGTTGCGGAGCCCTCCTCTTGCTGACAAGCGGGTTGAGGATGGGCGGGAGAATCTTTGCGTTGCGAAGACCCCGCCACTAGAGTCGGCATGGCGGGGATGCCATTGCATGCATATCGCCACCATCCGTTTGCCCCAAGAGGTCAGCGGGCGATTATCAATGGGGAGCGGCGTGGTGGCGGATAACAATGCGGCGTGCTGAGAATCGCGACGCGGCACACTGAGCATCGCGACGCGGCGTGCTGAGAATCGCGACGCGGCACGCCACGTCGCT
>JABCOB020000187.1 GCA_013333835.2 Bacteroidia bacterium | reverse complement strand
AGTTACTCTTATAGGGAATGTGGGGGCAGACCCCGAGGTTCGCTACCTAGAAGGGGGCGATTGCACGGCGGTGGTTCGGCTGGCCACCACCGAATCCTATCGTCTACGGAGCGGAGAGCGCCGGGAGCAGACGGAGTGGCACAGGCTCGTGTTTTGGCGTGGGCTGGCACAGGTGGTGGAGAAGTATGTGCATAAGGGCGATAAGCTCTACGTGGAGGGGCGTATTACCTACAGGCAGTGGGAGGATAAGGCGCAGATAAAGCATTACATAACAGAGATACTGGTATCAGGTATGGAGATGTTGGGCAGTGGAGGCGGTCAGTCTAAGCCGAATGCCACGGGCTATACTAGCGGTGAGGATGGGGGGATGGATGCGTTGCACGAGGCAGAATCACCAGAGTATAAGGCGGTAAACCCCGATCCCAATAGATCCGACCTCCCGTTTTAGAGGCAGAGTAACCCCGTTGGATTTTGGATTCGTCAGGTTTGCTTACGGTACAGTTTCTCCGGCCGGGGGGCTGGGTGTGGGTTGAGCTTGCAGTGCTAGTGGTGCTGCTGTTGCTATCGGCCTTCATGTCGGGCTCAGAGGCTGCGTTCTTCTCGCTTCGCCCTAGGGATCTCGACTGGCTGCGCGACCGCCAGGAGCGGACTCCTGCCTGCCGCAGGGTTCTCCAGATGCTCGATAGGCAGGAGCGCCTGCTGGCCACCATACTCATTGGTAACAATTTCGTGAATGTGGGGATCGTTATCCTGTCAGAATTCATCACGAGCGGGCTGGTCGATTTCTCAGATTCCCCCGTGGCGGGCTTTGTGGTTAAGGTGGTTGCTATCACCTTTATGCTGTTGCTCTTTGGCGAGATTATGCCTAAGCTGCTGGGCGCGGGTTTTCCGCTCCGCTACTCGGTGGGGGCTGCGCTGCCGTTGTACGGGCTCTTTGTAATCCTCAAGCCATTCTCTGGACTGCTGGAGTGGGCTGCGGTTCGGCTCAACAGTCGCTTTCAGCCAGAGTACACCCTGTCGATAGATGACCTCGGACAGGCCCTCGAGATCACCAATGGGCATGAACCTGAGGAACGGTCGATACTCGAGCGGATAGTCCACTACGGGCATGTGGAGGCTGTGGAGATCATGAAGCCTCGGCTCGATGTGGTGGCGGTAGAGGGTTCTGTGGATTACAATACGCTGAAGAGCACGGCGCTCGAGAGCGGTTACAGCCGGCTCCCGGTGTTTGAGGAGACGCTAGACAGCATACTCGGCGTACTCTACATGAAGGATCTACTCCCCCATATAGATGAGCCTGCCGATTACCCGTGGCAACGGCTGCTTCGCCCGGCCTACTATGTGCCAGAGAACAAGAAGATAAAGGACCTTTTCGCCGAATTCCAGAAGGAGCACATACACCTGGCGGTGGTGGTGGATGAGTACGGTGGAACGTGCGGAATAGTGACGCTGGAGGATATCCTAGAGGAGGTTTTCGGGGAGATTGGCGATGAGAGCGATGGGAAGGAGGAACTCTTTGTGCGGCAAGACGATGGTGCCTACCTATTCCAGGCCAAGGTGCAGCTGAATGATTTCGGGCGGATTCTCGGACTGGAGGAGGGCTACCTCGACGATGTGCAGGGGGAGGCCGAAACGTTGGGAGGGCTTATCCTAGAGCGCCTGGGGAGATTCCCCCTTAAGGGCGAGACCCTCGTGGTGAAGCACCTCAAGCTCTCGGTGGAGGAGGTTACCAACCGACGGATAGAGCAGGTGCGCGTGGAGAGGGTGGGGTGATGGATGGGGAACGTTGAACGGGCCTCTAGGCGGATTGATCCAACGCTTACAAGGGTAGAAGACCGTAACGATGCGGAAAGCCCCGCCATTTAACCCGTTTTTGTAGAGTTGCTGAATTTTGAACAAAATACTTGCGGTTATCGTAGGAGGGGGCAATACGGCGAGCCTTGTGGCTAACGTGTTTTTTATTGAGGAATTGCGTTTTGAATCAAACACATACGATTATTGAGGTAAGGCGAACGCTTGTTGGGGAAAGTAACGATGCGGCGCGTAGCATTGCGGTAAGATACTCTCGTAGGATGAAATGGATTCTCGGGCTACTCCCCCTAGTTGCGCTGTTTTTGGGGTCTTGCGGCACACCGCCCGTGCCCAAGCCCGAGGGGTATCCTCGTATAGCATTGCCAGAGAAGGTGTACCGTCTGGTAGACACCACGTTACCCTACCGGGTGCAGTTGCCAGTCTATGCAAAGCTCCAGCTGCTCGAGGACGGCATTGGGCAGGATGTTCTGTTCCCAGACCTTAAAGGGACCCTGCATCTTACCTACTACTACCGCCCGGGAGCCCTCGACACCCTGGTAGACGATGCGCATCGGATGGCCTACAAGCATACCATAAAGGCCGATGCCATAGAGGAGCTGAGCATAGATGTACCAGAGCATAGGGTGTACGCCGTGCTATTCAAGATCTACGGGAATGCGGCCAGCAATGTGCAGTTCTACGCTACCGACAGCGCCAGCCACTACCTGCGGGGCGCGCTCTACTTCGACTGCGAGCCAAATGCCGACTCGCTAGCCCCCGCGGTGAATTTCCTGACGGCTGACATAGAACGACTAATACAGACGTTGGAATGGAAGTAGGGGTGAAGAGGGGGAACGGCTCAACCGCAAGGCCCTGTAGGGATTGCAATCCCCAGTACCCGTCGGGCGTGGAGATACTATAAGCTACCAGTAGAGTATGCGGTGCCATAGCCAGCTTTCCGTAAGAATAAACGCTAGCCAGCCATGCCAGAATTCCTCAAGGTGAACACCGGGGTGGCGCAGCTCGCCATATGGCGCATAGAGGAGGATGAGGATGCGCTAAAGCGGATCATCGGGGGCGATTCGTTCCCGGTGCTCATGCAGTTCCAGGACCCCAAGCGTCGGCTCGAGTGGCTCGCCACCCGGTGCTGCCTTAAGATGCTCGGGATAACCGATAGCATCATCTACGCCCCCAATCGGCGCCCCTACCTGAGCAATGATCGCCAGCACATCTCCATATCCCACTCATACCCCTACGTGGCGGTAATTGCCAGCACGGATTTCTACGTGGGGCTCGACATCGAATCGCTCGATCGCCCCTACGCTAAGATTGCCGATAAGTACCTCACCCTCGGGGAGATCGCTTGGATCGATGTGCACGATGACGACAGGATGGCCTTGGTGTGGAGCGCCAAGGAGGCGTTCTACAAGCTCCCGGGCATGGAGGGGCTGAACTCTTTTGTGGATATTACGATGCTGCCCATAGCGCGGGTGCGGAAGCAGGGGTTGCTACGGATGCGCGTGCGGATGAATGGGAGGGTGCAAACCTTCAGCATGGAGTACGCCTTCCTCGATGGCTACACGGTAACCTGGGTGGCGTGCAACCCGAATATGCTGGCGGGGCTAACCCAGGGCTGACCACATGAAGCCAACTACCGTCTACCTTTGCCAGAATTGCGGTGCCAGCTCACCTAAGTGGCTCGGTAAATGCCCCCAGTGCGGGCAGTGGAATACCTACGTGGAGGAGCGAGTGGCCAAGCCGACCAAGGGGCGTGCCGGGCTGGTAGAGGTGTCGCGCAATGCGGTACCCCAACCCCTGAGCCAGGTGCAGAGCAGCAACGAACGGCGTATAGACTCTGGGCTGGAGGAGGTGAACCGCCTGCTGGGGGGCGGCATAGTGCCAGGCTCTATGCTGCTGCTGGGGGGGGAACCGGGTATAGGTAAATCGACCCTCTCGCTGCAGATTGCCCTGTCGGCTACTCTAGATCGCGTGCTGTACGTATCGGGGGAAGAGAGCGCCAACCAGGTAAAGATCCGGGCAGATCGGCTATCGGCTAGTGCAGACAGATGCTTGGTGCTGAATGAGACCCTCCTGGAGAATATACTCACCCAGTGCCAAGCGGTAAGCCCCTCGCTGCTGGTGGTAGATTCCATCCAGACCCTCTACTCCGAGGCTGTAGAGTCATCGGCAGGCTCGGTATCGCAAGTGCGGGAGTGCGCTGCGGGGCTGCTGCGCTACGCCAAGACCAGCGGCGTTCCCGTGTTCCTGATAGGGCATATCAACAAGGAGGGAACAATAGCGGGGCCTAAGGTGCTGGAGCATATAGTAGATGTGGTGCTCCAGTTTGAGGGCGACAGCACCCACATGTACCGGGTACTCCGGAGTGTGAAGAATCGCTTTGGCAGCACAAGCGAACTCGCCATGTTCGAGATGCAGGGCGACGGGCTACGCCAGATAACCAACCCCTCGGAGCTGCTTCTGGGCGAGCGCGATTCAGGACTGAGCGGTGTGGCGGTGGCTGCGGCCGTAGATGGTGCTAGGCCTATGCTGGTGGAGGTGCAGGCCCTGGTGAGCAGCGCGGCCTACGGCACCCCGCAGCGTTCTACTACGGGCTTTGACGTCCGGCGGCTGAACATGCTGCTTGCCGTGCTGGAGAAACGTGCGGGTTTTAAGCTGGCCACCAAGGATGTATTTTTGAATATCGCGGGGGGGGTGCGGATAGTAGATCCCGGTATCGATTTGGCTGTGGTGGCCGCCGTGCTGTCGTCTAACTTCGATGTTGCCCTCCCTCCAGATACGGCCTTTGCCGCTGAGGTGGGGCTTAGCGGCGAGGTGCGCGGCGTAGCACGGCTAGAGCAACGGATAGCCGAGGGGCAACGGTTGGGATTCACCCATACGATGGCAGCGGCGCACGCAAGGGAGGGCTCTATTCCACAGAGGCTAAAGGCCCACTACTACCCCATAGCGCGCGTAGAGGAACTGGCCAAGTGGGTGCTGGGAAGGTAATCTGCCTGGCAATGAGCGGCATCCTACTCCCCTCGGAGCTGTCTGCACCGCTTATTTTTATGAAATGGCAATTCTTTTGGGGTATTCTGCTGCTTTTGGTAGGGGAACTACGTGTAGCGATTAGAATGGATGGGTTTTGGGCACATGCACAGGCCTGTAGATTCAGCGTTCCCTATTCCTTCGGTGTAGTCGGTTTGAAGATTTGTTGTACCTTTGCTGCGTAATGTTGCAACGTGGTGTAGCAGAATAATTAACCGAAAAGGCAAAATGAACCAGATAATTGCAATTGTAAAGGACGTGCTTTTGAATAAGTACGCGAAGATCACCGGCAGGGCCAACCGTACAGAGTTTTGGACGTATGTGCTCACAGTAGCTATTGTTCTTGCCATAGTGGAGGGGATATGCTACGCCATCAGCTCGTATCTAGGCTACGTGATAAGCATTATTTTAGGGCTTGCGCTGGTAGTGCCGAACATCTGTATCAGTGTGCGCCGTATGCACGACCTCGGCAAAGGGGGCGGCTACATCTTCGTAGCGTGCATCCCGCTGGTGGGATGGATATGGTACTTGGTGCTTCTACTCTCGCCCAGCGAGATGCAGGCCAACCGATTTGGGGATGTACCGACAACAGATTTGAACATCCCAATCGATTCGGTGAAGAACTAATCGAAGAGCTGAAATAGCTGAAATCCAATTGGTATACAGGGAGCATACTCCTATGGGGTATGCTCTTTTTTTGTGCCTGAGCGAATGGCTACGCATGCCCAGAGAGCCGGGCAGGTCTTAGTAGCGACGTGGCGTGCCGCGTCGCGGTTATTTATTGCTTGCAAATCGCTTTTAATCAATCGATTCAATTTAGGGTCTTAGTAGCGACGTGGCGTGCCGCGTCGCGGTTATAAATGTCGCGTCGCGCTTACTATAACACCGCGCCGCTATTATTATAATTCCGCCTCACTATTGCGTTGCCCTACGAGCAGGCAGCTCCATTTATGGGAGGCGTGGGGGGTGGCCTTTGTGCAATCAGGAAATTGTACCTATCTTCGCGGTGTGAAGGCTAGCCCACTCAGGGCTCTTGCAATGCGGGAAATACGATGGTAAAAGGAGAGATATCGCAGGTTATCGGCCCAGTGGTGGACGTGAGCTTCAATGTGGCGAGCGCCGAAATGCCCACCATACACGATGCGCTGGAAGTAAAACGTCCCGATGGTTCGCGCTTGGTGCTAGAGGTGCAGCAGCACATTGGCGATAAGGTGGTGCGCACCATCGCGATGGACAGCACCGATGGCCTGAGCCGTGGCATGGAGGTTACCACCAATGGACAGAGTATCACCATGCCGGGCGGCGACCAGCTACGGGGTAGGCTGCTGAATGTGATAGGGCAGACCATAGACGGCTTGCCCGATGTAACGGTGCCCCGTGACCACCCAATACATGTGCCACCGCCTCGCTACGAGGATCTGAAAACCGAAAAGGAGGTCCTCTACACGGGTATCAAGGTTATCGACCTCCTAGAACCCTACATGAAGGGGGGGAAAATCGGTCTGTTTGGCGGTGCTGGCGTGGGTAAGACGGTGCTGATCATGGAGATGATCAACAATATCGCCAAGGGCTATAACGGGATGACGGTATTCGCTGGCGTAGGAGAGCGTACCCGCGAGGGGAACGATCTGCTGCGCGAGATGATAGAATCCAACGTTATCCGCTATGGCGAGAAATTCAAGCAGGCCATGGCTGAGGGGAAATGGGATCTGGGCCTTGTGGATCAGAATGAGCTGGCCAAATCTCAGGCTACCCTCGTGTTTGGGCAGATGAATGAGCCCCCAGGAGCGCGCGCCACGGTGGCACTATCAGCCCTTACGGTGGCAGAGTCGTTCAGAGACGAGGGGAAAGATGGGCAGGGGCGCGATATATTGCTCTTCATCGATAACATATTCCGCTTTACCCAGGCGGGTTCTGAGGTGTCTGCGCTCTTGGGTCGTATGCCGTCGGCAGTAGGGTATCAGCCCACGTTGGCTACCGAGATGGGGGGGATGCAGGAACGTATAACCTCCACCAAGCGAGGGTCCATCACCTCTGTGCAGGCTGTATACGTGCCGGCTGACGACCTTACCGACCCCGCGCCAGCCACCACCTTCAGCCACCTGGATGCCACCACGGTGCTGAGCCGTAAGATCTCTGAGCTGGGTATCTACCCCGCGGTAGATCCGCTAGACTCCACTTCGCGCATCCTCTCAGAGGAGATTGTGGGCAAGGAACACTACCAAACTGCCCAACGGGTGAAGGAGCTGCTGGAGCGCTACAATGCGCTGCAGGATATAATCGCCATCCTGGGGATGGACGAGCTGAGCGATGAGGATAAGCTCACGGTGCACAGGGCAAGGCGTGTGCAGCGTTTCCTCTCGCAACCCTTCCATGTGGCAGAGCAGTTTACTGGGCTCAAGGGCGTGATGGTGAGCATAGAAGACACCATCAAAGGGTTTAACATGATAATGGACGGCGAGGTGGATCAGTACCCAGAGGCGGCTTTCAACCTTGTGGGGACGATAGAGGAGGCGATAGAGAAGGGCAAAAAGCTAATGGAGCAGAGCGGTAAGGCATCGTAGTCCTACACGCTCACGGGCAATGGGTAGGCGCGCGGTGGTAGCGAAGATAGAGGGTACGCCGAGCAGCGCAACTAAAGTAGCCAAGCCTAGGAACTGAAATCGGTAGAATCGCTATCGCTGGGGAGTAGAAAGCCCTTCCACTGCGGTTTCGGGCGACTCACAAATGCGAATACGTAGCCATGACGGTAGAGATAGTAACTCCAGAGGCCACGCTCCTGAGCGGAGAGGCTAGCCAGGTATTAGTCCCGGGCAGCAAATCGCCTTTCGCCATGCGAGAGAACCACCAAGCTATAGTATCATCGCTTACTCCCGGGGTGGTGAAGATTACCCGGCCAAACGGTGATGAGGTCAGGGTGCGGATATCGGGCAACTCCGTGGTGGAGCAGCATGCGAATAGGGTGGTGATAGTGGCGCAAGAGGCAGAGATTGCGGAGTAGGCAGATTTTTCTCCTGACTGCACACGGGACACCCTGCACCTCCCATAAGAAGCAACCTAAAGGGAGAGATGCCTGCCGTGTAGCATGCGCAATAGCGGGGCGGCACGTATATAATTGCGCGGCGGTATTATAATGATCGCGCGGCGGCATAATAGCAATCGCACGGTGGTATAATAATAACCGTGATGCGGTATTATAATAATTGCGACGCGGCACGCCACGTCGCTACTAAGAGAGAAGGGGCGCAGGTTGATGTACATCAACCTGCGCCCCTTCTGGCAGTAATGGTGGGCCCAGCTGGGCTTGAACCAGCGACCCCCTGATTATGAGTCAGGTGCTCTAACCAGCTGAGCTATGGGCCCTGTGGGCTAAGCAACCCCTAGCCCTAATCCAGCCGCAAAGGTAGTGCTTTCCCGCGAAAGGGCAACACCCAGCCCTCTAAAATGGGGCTAGCGTGGAGACTCAGCATTTTTCATTGAAATGTGATAGTATTGATTAACAGACGATTATATTTAGGCAGGAAGGGCTGGCACGCTGAAAATTTTTCCTTTCATGGAGATTTGCTACCTTTGCAGCGCATTTGGGTATCGTGGCCGAGTGGTTAGGCAGAGGTCTGCAAAACCTCGTACAGCGGTTCGATTCCGCTCGATACCTCTGGTTAAGGAACGTTTCTCGAGGAGAGGCGTTCTTTTTTTTTGCGTGGAAGGGTGTACAAAAAAGGGGTGGAGACGTAAATCTCCACCCCAGAATTTGGAGGTTGGCGTGTCCCTACTGCTTTACTACGCGTAGGGTTCGCGCCTCATTGTCGGCCAGTATGCGCACCAGGTAGACCCCTGCTGGTAGTGTGGCTACGCTTAGCGTTACTCGTTGCTCGCCGTGCAGCCTGCGTTCGAGTACTACTGTGCCGGCCATATTCAGTAGAACGATCCTCCTGGCTGCACCGACCCCCTGGAGGGTTAGCTCCTCGGTAAATGGATTCGGATTAGCAGCGGCCTCCGCAAGTAGGCCGGATTTCTGTTCTACTGGATTCGGCTGTCTTTCTAGCTCTACGGTAACCTCTTGTGGGGCATCGGCTACCCGCACGGTGTTCTGGTAGGGAGCGTAACCAGAGAGCTTTACGGTGAAGGTATATTCACCATTGCGAAGCCCAATGACGGCCTGTCCGTTTTTATCAGTTCTGATACGCCCCCCTACAGTCGGCATTGCGGGGGATTGCTATCACCCCTGCGGGGATGCCATTGCGTGCGTATCGTCAATCATCCATTCGTCCCCAGGGGAGGCGTGCGATTATCAATGGGGAACGGCGTAGAGGGGGATAACGACGCGGCACGCCGCGTCGCTACGTCCTCCGAGAAACAGGAGAATAGGTTTTAAATCACCGTATTCCAAAAGGGAGACCTCCGTAAAATTTTCGTCTGGGTTCAATCTTTTAAGGGGCCCTTTTCCCTTTCTTTCGGGTAAAGATTTTTTAATTATGCAATTCCATTTCTCGAAGACGTAGCGACGCGGCACGCCGCGTCGTTTTGAAGCGTGCCGAATCGTTTTTGCGAAGCGCGCCGGGGTGTTTTGAGGCGCGATGTGTCGTCTTGAATCGCGCCGCGGTGTTTTGGAGCGCGACGCGGCACGCCACGTCGCTACAAAGACCGCGGGGCCATGCCGCCATAAAAGGATCTATTCGCAGGTGGGGAGAAGGGGGTATGCGAGGAGCGGCGGGCTGGAATTCCTGCCGAAATTTCCCTACCTTTGCAGGCGGTAAAAACCTTAGGGTAGGCATCTAACCCAAACTCAGCACAGCTATGGATGCGAATGGCTACCAGGTATGGGGGCGGATAGCCAATGCACTGGTATATGCAATCGTAATTCCACATACAGCCATTTGGGCTGAGCTGTACATGCGCGGAGGCGAGGTCGTGGAATATTACGGGGATCTCTGGTTTTTCATAGTCCTTGTATGGATTGTATTTCTTTTACTCAAGGCCATCCGCTACCGTTTCGAGTGGCTGAACTGCATACCCTGTAGCCCCCTCTCGCCGAATTACCCCCTGTACCTCCCGCGGGCGGTGACCCTTGAGAACAGCATACTGCTGCTCTTCAGCCTTTTCCCGCTGTTCGCCTACTACGAGGTGCTGCTGGGGGTGGGGTACTTCACCGAGCACTTGGCTGAGACGGTAGTATTCCTGGTCCTGGTGCTCACGGTGGGCTACTACGTGCCGACCTTCGTGTTCGCCAGCCGTCTGCGGAGGATGGAGAAGCGCGGCGACCGTGCGGGGATAGTGGCGATCCTGGAGCGTATGGACCGGCAGCGGGCGCGCCACTTCATCTACCGCTACGGCTGGCCCGACTACCTGCTGGAGACGCTGATCTTCACGGCCCTCGCGGCGATGCTCTACCTCATGCAGCTGGGCGGTATCCCCCGGGGGGCTCGCATGGGGGCGGCGTGGCTGTTCCTGCTGGCCACGGTGGCGGTGCGGGTGGCGGAGGCCTACCCGCGGCTGTGGCTCTGGGGCGGCTGGGGAACCCTAGGCGATGTGGATGCGCGAAGGGCCATCGCGATGGTGCGTCGCTACAAGGTCGCCCGCCTGGTGGTCGCCCTGGCGGGTGTGGCGGTGGTGGGGTGGATAGGGTAGGGAGGGCGCTTGCTGGCTTCGGCAGGGAGGTTTCCCTTTGGAATACGACGGTTTAAAACCTATTCTCCCGTTTCTTGGAGGACGTAGCGACGCGGCGTGCCGCGTCGTTATATAAAACCAGGGTCTCCATGTGTGGCATGGAGGCGGCAATGGCCGATTTGGATCGCAACGCCATCCCCGCAAATGCCGACTGTAGGGGCGGGGTCTTCGCAACGCGAAGATTTCCCCGCCCGTCCTGTCCGCGGTGT
>JABCOB020000186.1 GCA_013333835.2 Bacteroidia bacterium | reverse complement strand
TTCGTCAACTTCCTCAATGTCCAGAAAACTGGGCGTATGCGTATTCCTTTCGGCATCGCCCAAGTGGGTAAAGCATTCCGAAACGAGATAGTGGCCCGGCAATTCACCTTCCGCATGCGAGAGTTCGAGCAGATGGAGATGCAGTACTTCGTGGCGCCAGGGAATGAGATGGAGTGGTTCGAGTACTGGAAAGAGGCCCGCCTGCAGTGGCATCTAGCCTTGGGGTTAGGGCAGGAGAACTACCGCTACCATCCGCACGATAAGCTGGCCCACTACGCCAACGCAGCCGTGGATATCGAATTCAACTTCCCCTTCGGATTCAAAGAGGTGGAAGGCATCCACTCGCGTACAGACTTCGACCTGAGCAACCATGCCCGCGTATCTGGCCGCAAGGTGCAGTATTTCGACGCAGACCGCAATGAGAGCTATACCCCCTATGTGGTAGAGACCTCTATAGGGCTAGACCGCACGATTTTGATGGTGCTCTCGGCCTGCTACGATGAGGAACACCTCGCGAGTGCCGATGGAAAGGAGGATATTCGCAAGGTGCTACACCTCCCCCCAGCCCTCGCCCCTGTGAAGGTGGCCATACTCCCGCTTGTCCGCAAGGACGGAATGCCAGAACGCGCCGAGGCCATTCTCCATGACCTACGGCTACGCACTGCCTGCCACTACGAGGAAAAGGACACCGTGGGCAAACGATACCGTAGGCAAGACGCCATAGGCACCCCCTACTGCGTAACGGTAGACACCCAGACCCTAGAAGATGGCACTGTAACCCTGCGGGAGCGAGACTCTATGCAGCAGCAGCGCATACCCGCCGAGCGAATCTACGAAGCCATAGCACCAACCACCGAGCTCAATAGCCTGCTCAAGAAGCTCTAGCCCCTTCCTAAGCAGCCATAGAGGGACACCGCGTGCTCATGCAGCATGCGGTGTCCCTTCTTCTTTTGCGCGCAGGCTCCATAGAACCCAAAAGGGGAACGATGTAAGAGCTCTCTGCCCAACACGGCACGCTGCACCGCTACATCCTCCGGCAATTATTAACAGCTCCGAAAGATCCCGTACTGTAAGGGTAAGAACGCACTGCAACAGCAAGAATACGCATTGCGCTTTTTCATCGACCGCTGCCGTATACCGGAAAACGAAGGCTCATGGCCCTTGTAGCGCAGCCATATCCCCAGAAAACTCCCCCTCAACTAGCACAACGGGTTTCACCCCATTTTTGGGGTGAAACCCTTACGATACACCGCTCCTACCGGTACACCCCCTTAAAGTGCACTATCATTTCCTCTAGAGGTTCACGCACCACCCTATCCATATCTATCCCTATGCTTGCACAGCCCGTCTGTAGGATATCCTTACAAAACCAGGCTATGCTACCCACAGCTCGCAAATTCCGATAGCCCTTAGCCTTTGCAGGGAGGCAAAAAGATTGCACAAAGCCCTCAACGGCCTCCCTGAGAAGAGAATCGCAATACGCGAGATCCCTATAATCTATGGCATAGCGTGCTAGACTGCTAAGGAATGCATTGGGGCGCTCTCCATTGAACACCCTTTCTACCAAACCTTTGCTATCGTACACTCCGTGCGCATCCTTGGTTATCCCCAGCGCCACCCCCACCTCGCTATTCAACCGATTCTCCACCTCTGGGGGCAGTAACCCATACATCCAATCCCTTGCCAGCCGTTTCCCTATCCATGCCCCACTGCCCTCATCGCCCAAGATATAGCCAAGCGAGGGGGTTATCTGCAGCATATCGCCCCCATCCCAGTAGGCCAGGTTGCTCCCAGTGCCAAGTATTGCCGTAAGCCCCTTCCCGTGATGCCAGCAGGCCAGTGCAGCCCCCACCATATCGCTGCGAACCTCTACCGTGGCCTCTGGGGCAAAGCGGGTGAACGCATCGTAGACCCGCTGCCAGGGTTGGTCTATTCCGCAGGCCGTCCCGTAAAAATGGAGATTCTGAATTCGCCCGCGCCAAGGTGCCAATACACTAGCAACCTCTCCGTAGATCTGCTCACTATTGAGGATAAAGGGATTGATACCGCTAGAGGTTCGACGGCTAACCTCGCCCCCAGGGGTAAATACCGCCCATTGCACCGATGAAGATCCCCCATCGGCTACTATAATCACCCCTTCACTAGCCATACATTGCCAAATTTAGCCTCTTCTACCCTACTGAAGTAAACCGGAGAACGTGGTTGCGCTCCCTGATTATATCTGGGCAGCTTACACCGACGGAAATAAAACAGAGCGCCGTAAAATCGAACCGAGAACTCTACGATGCCATTGCAAGCCGTGCAAACGAGCCTTTCAGCGTTCCCATCATAGGATTTCGAGTAGCTTTTCAAGCTCTACCCCCCTCGAACCCTTCAGGAGAACGAGCGTACCGTTGGGCACGTAGCTCTGGAGCCGATCCATACAGGCTTCACAACTGTCAAAACGGGGATAATCGCCCTCTAGGCCACTCCATTCCTTGCCAACCAGCACCACACCCACATCGGGATGCTCGCGCAGAAGCCCCACGATCTCTGCATGTGAGGCATGGCTAGCCGATCCCAGTTCACGCATCTCTCCGAGTATCGCAACCCTCCCCTCCTGGCTGGGCAGCATAAAAAAGCTCTCGAGTGCCGCCCGCATGCTGGTTGGGTTGGCATTGTAGCAATCCACCAATAGCCGCCTCTTCCCTCGCTGCACAATGGCCGACCGATTATTCTCTGGGTGGTATTGCGAAATGCCCTCCACCACCCGAGGCATCGACACCCCAAAGTAGCTCGCCACATGGATAGCCGCCAGCACGTTAGAGGTGTTGTAGAGCCCTGCAAGCTGTGTATTCACCATGTACTGCCTGCCCGCCCAGGTGAACTCCAGCGAGAGGAATCCGTTGGCATCCAAATGTCCTTGCGCCCTGTACGCAGCACGGGTGTAGCCACTAGCCATGCAGCCCATGTGTACCCTCTTGGCCATCTGCACCACCAGCCGGTCGTCACCATTCACAAAGGCTAGCCCTTCCGTTTCTTTCAGGTATTCAAAGAGTTCACCTTTGGCATGCGCCACCCCTTCTAATGAGCCGAACCCCTCTAGGTGCGCATTCCCAATGCCCGTGATAAGCCCGTGGGTTGGTCTGGCAATCTGGCATAGCGCCCGAATCTCCCCCGGATGATTAGCCCCGAGTTCTAGCACTGCGATATCTATACCGGGTTGCAAACCTAGCAACGATAGCGGCACTCCCAGGTCGTTGTTCAGATTCCCATCCGTGCCACCGACCTTTAGCTCTGTGGCAAGGGCAGACATCATCAGCAGGCGTGTGGTCGTCTTTCCATTGCTGCCCGTTATCGCCACAATGGGGATTCGTAGCGTATCGCGGTGCAGCAATGCTACTTGCTGTAGAGCCTCCCTCACATTCGGCACCACCACTATTCCCTCTACGCCCTCCAGTTCGGTTCGTTCCACCACCGCGAGCCTCGCTCCAGCAGCCAAAGCCGCCCTAGCGTAGTCAGCCCCATCAACCCGAGAGCCCGAAAGCCCGAAGAAAATGCACTTCGGACGCACCAATCTACTATCTATGCAAGCCCCCACACCCGGGGTAAAGCACCTGTAGATCTCCCTATATAGCGTTGTTAGGTTTTCCATTTAGCCATCCGTTAGTCGGGTGACAGCAACCAGAGAGGGGCACAAGGCAAAGAAGGGCGGCGAGAACAGATCTACCGTCCTCGCCGCTCCCGCTTTGTTGCACCTATTTACTGCCTATCCGCTTCGGCAGGCTTACCTACAGCATCCATCGCAAGGCGGAATCCGATATCGGCTGTAGCCGTATTCTCATCTAGGAATCGCCGAGCTCCAGGGCTTAGCCAGTAGGCGCGGTCACGCCATCCGCCGCCCTTATACACCCGAACGTGGTCGTTGATCAAGCTCGTCATCCCCACATTCTTCAGATTCTTCTGAGTTACCCCTTGGTCATACATTTGGGTAGAGCTCTCCTCATCGCGCAGCGTACCTTCATCATTCTGGTAGAGAAGGCCGCTCATCACGTCACCATCCTTGTAGTTCACGTAGTAGGCCTTGTCGTAATTCCTACGGTTGGCGGCCTCCTCATCGGTTACAGGGCGCATATCTATCTGCCCCAGGCGGTTCACACCAGCTACCGTTTTAGGGTCATTGGGATCGGTAACGTAGGTATCGAATATATTACCACGGAACGGGCGGAATTCATTCACATCTTCTGATGTCATAGGCCTGTACACATCCAGCACCCACTCATTCACGTTGCCAGCCATGCAGTAGAGCCCGTAGTCATTCGGCCAGAACTCATCCACCTCTACCGTGAAGTCCCCCTTATCGTTCAGGTGGCCCGCAGTCCCCATGTAGTCCCCCTTACCACGAACGAAGTTGGCCATCATCCTACCGAGGCGCGATGTGTTAGAATTACGCACATTGTGCCCATTCCAGGGGTAGATCCTACGCTCGGCCACCGTTTCCTCCACCGTGTTCCCTAGCAGGCCTGTTGCCGCGAATTCCCATTCGGCCTCGGTTGGCAGGCGGTATTTCGGGAGCAGGATTCCATCCTCTATCCCAGCTTTTCGTCCTGTTTGCTCCTCGCCTGGTTTTAGGCTGGGGAGGCCTTTGTGGTTCTCGGGAGTATACTTCCCCAGGAGGTAGGCATCGGTGTCGAAGTTGTTCTCGTTGTTCTGGTTCGTCACATCCAGCTTCTCTATCACCCCACGCTTTACGAGCAGCAGCTCATTCACGCGGTTGCTACGCCAGTGGGCGTAGTCCATCACCTGCTTCCAGGTTACGCCCACCACCGGGTACCGGTTGTAGGCCGGCGAGCGGAGGTAGTTGTACACATGGGATTCGTTGTATGACATCGGCTCGCGCCATACCAGCGTATCGGGCAGGGCCTGTTCATACACATCGCGGTAATCCTTCATCACCCGCGCCAGCCAGTAGAGATACTCGCGGTAGTCCACGTTAGTAGCCTCAGTCTGGTCTATGTAGTATGATGATACCGTTACCCTACGGGGCGTGTTGTTCCAGTCGTACACCACATCCTGCTCCACGCGCCCCATGATAAAGGTACCGCCCTCTATAAAGACCAAGCCAGGCCCCGTTTCCTGCTTGTACCCCTCTACCACCTCAAAACCGCCGTAGTTCGGATCGTTATATTTCCAGCCCGTGG
>JABCOB020000185.1 GCA_013333835.2 Bacteroidia bacterium | reverse complement strand
ACATTCAGGTGGCATCCGAGCTCACGAACCCAGAGACGGTGGCCCGGGAGTTCGGTAATCTGCTAGAAATAAAGGATCACCACCCGAAAATTGTGGTTTCAGGCGAAGCCGAATTCACCAGCCCCTACCCAGAAATCAAGCACCTCTACCTGCGCGATTTCCTGTGCGATGAGATGACTCCCTACTACCAGGGCTAGTGGACAGGCAATTCTACTCTCCGGAAAACCAAAGGGCGGTGGCAGATTCTCCTCTGCCACCGCCCTTTCGACATTATTTAGATGCGGGTGTTACCTACTCATGCGCTTGAGATCCTTCTTGAGCAGGCCATCGCCATTGCTCCTGGACATCATATGGTAGTCAAAGTAGTAGATGCTATCATCACCAGCCCCCAGCAGCACCTTGTACACGCGAGCCTGGAGGTTTGAAGATTCAGGTCCGACCTTATGGAGGTAGATGACGTGCTCATTCTTCTCGTTGATCGCCTTCTCTATATCCTCGGGCTTCACCACGCGAATCACTCCGCTGTAATTCTTACGGAGCTGCTCTAGGGAACGGATATCGGGCGCGAGATCGGTTCTTACTACCCAGATCTCATGGTCGCCGATCTCTCGGATGTTCTTGTTGTAGAAGTCTAGCGGATCGCTACTAATGAGGCTGGGATTCTCCTGGAGGCGTCGTACATGCGCCTGAATAAATCTGAGAAACCCCGCGAGCTTGTAGCCCCAGCTCATCTGGTTTGCAGACTCATACCCAAGTGGGATAGAGCAAATTTCTGGCATGTCGGTGGGCTTATCCACAGCAGCCCCCAGCACTAGGCTCATGAAATTGTAGGTTGCCTTTATCTTATCCTTCGGCCAGCGGAATTGTAGGCGCACCAGGAAGGATTTGTCCATATCATTCTTGAGCGTGTCGAACTCCTTGCGCGTGATGAATTTGTAGGGAGTGATAGTCCAAAACTTTTCAACGGCCTCCTGAATCTTAAAGTTCCACTCCGTCATCGCATTATCATCCAGCACCACGTAGGTTGTGGTTTTGAGGAAATCGTCAATATCCTGCTTCCGGGTGATGGGGGTTGCCCACAGGTACAATGGCAGCACCAGTAGGGTTGCGAGAATCAGCGCTCTTTTCATACGACTAAGGGTTATGAGTACGGTTTATACGAGCCGCAAAGGTACAAAGAGTTTCCTCTCCTTGTCAATATCGCCCAATAACCCTGCATATTTTATATCTTTGCCACAGATTAAATATTGGGAATATGAGGTATATAGGGGCGCATGTAAGTGCCGCAGGAGGCCCGCAGCACGCACCGCAGAATGCGCAGGCCATAGGGGCTACGGGGTTCGCCATGTTTACCAAATCGCAACGCCAGTGGGCAGCCCCTCCCCTCAAGGAGGCTGACATTAGCGCCTTTAAGCAGACGTGCGCTACTCTTGGCTACCCGCCAGCAGCAATTCTACCCCATGCGAGCTACCTGATCAATATTGGCAATGCCGAGCCCGCCAAGTGGCAGCAGTCAGTAAATGCCCTCACCGACGAACTCCAACGGGCTGCTACGCTCGGGCTGAACATGGTGAATTTCCACCCGGGGGCGCACCTCAATCTGGTGTCTGAGAAGGAGTGCTTAAGCCTTATTGCCAATGGTATAAATCAGGTTCTTGCGCATACGGAGGGGGTAATCGCCGTGGTAGAGAATACGGCGGGGCAAGGGTCAAACCTCGGCTATCGGTTTGAGCAGATAGCAGAGATTCTAGCGCAGGTAGAGGATAAGGAACGAGTGGGTGTGTGCGTGGATACCTGCCACGCTTTCGCTGGAGGTTATGACCTCTCCACGCCCAAGGGCTATGAGGCTATGTGGCAGGAGTTTGATAGCACTGTGGGACTATCGTACCTGCGCGGGCTTCATCTGAACGATGCCATGAAACCGCTTGGCAGCCGTGTGGATCGGCACAGTCCGCTCGGAGAGGGGTGTATAGGGTTAGGTGCTTTCGAGCTTTTGGCTAAAGACCCCCGCTTTGAGGGCTTACCGCTAATCCTAGAGACTCCCGAGCCAGAACGCTGGCCAATGGAGATCGCGAGGCTCAGGGAATGGGCAGGCGAGTAGTAAAGTTTTAGGCACTTTACGGATATAGATTTTGCCGATTCAGGAAAAGTATCTACCTTTGCGCTGTAAATAAAGGGGGTGCCATAGCTCAGTTGGTAGAGCAAAGGACTGAAAATCCTTGTGTCCCCGGTTCGATTCCTGGTGGCACCACAGGGTGAAACAAGTGAAGGAGCTCAGGGCGTTAGTGCGTCTTGGGCTCTTTAACGTTTCCACCTAGGAGAAGACCTCAGCCAAACCCGCTTGCTCGACGCAGCACCTTCTATTCGCAACGCGGAACGCCGCGTCGCTACTAAGACCTCCCGCTCAGGGTCGCAGCAGGCTATTGGTCGCAACCGATTGGTTGAAAGGATTTTTGCATCCATTTGGAGCGTCCCTATTCTCGCCAATTCGCCGGAGCGGTGGTAATGCGCAAAAAGGGGGGAGGGCTAGGCCTCCCCCCTTTTTTATGCTCAGGTTTCGCTATTGCTTCGCGAATCGGAGGGTACGGATAGCGCCCGCGGTGTCGGTGAGGTGCAGCAGGTAGAGCCCCGCGGGGAGCGTGCCGGTGGTTACCACCATGGTCTCCGCCCCGTCGTGGGTGCGGGTCAGCACCGTCCGCCCCAGGGCGTTCACCACGCGCAGCGACCGCAGGGCGGACATAAAACCCTACCTCTCTGGAGACTGCATAGTTTCATTTTGCGAGCGTTTGCGCCTAGCCCCTTTCGGCTCGCCTACGCATCCATAACCGTCTACGCTATTTCCGATGCCAGAACTGGAGATCCACTCTGCGCTCGGCGGGGTATTCCAGCTCATCGGGGAGCAGGGAGAAGAAATCGAGTCCCGATACGCGCTGTAGCGAATCTACCGTTAAGCTATAGAGCCAGTAGGACTCAGTCCCAGTCGCCGATTGCGGTAGGCAGAATGCCACAGCCTGCCAACGCCCCTGGCAATGAACCAGCAGCGCCTTGTAAAAATGCGTGGGAACTGGGAGGTAGCCTTTCACATACGCTGTATCTTCCCGTAAAAACAGGGGACCAGTAGCAATGTAGAGACTATCATAACGAGCAGCCCAAGCGCGCACCCGTTCCTCTAGCTGCTTCCAGATCCCCCGGTTGAACGATGGCATTTGCGGCGATACATTGCTGAAGTAGAAACTCTGTTTCATGGCCTCGTTATCAAACGCCATATCGGCTGCTGGGGCTAGATGCCCACGGTCAAAACCAGAGTTCTTGTAGTAAGCATCGAGTGCTGTCATTGAGGCTATTGCGGGATCGGGTGTAAATTTGCGTCGGGGTTCTCCACCGCCCACCTCGGACCTCGTGAGCTGGTAGGCCACCCAGCGGGGTTGATGCCAACGCGTTTGAAATGCCACCGTATAGGCTCTGTGGTAAATCCTTACGAGTGCCGAGGTGTCCAGCGCTACGGGTTCTTCCAGAAAACGAGGGCTGGAATAGGCCTGCCTCCGAGTGCTGTTTACAGCTCTACCAACCTCAGCATCAGGATTATCGAGCAATCCTTTGGTATCCTCCGCTACCTGGCTAGCAGCCTCGCCTCCTCCTGCCTGAAAATCCGTTGCACTCCCCGGGCGGGATTCAGGCGATTTAACGGTAAGGGCCTCTACTGGCACGGGTTGGGATGGGCCTAGTATGGGTGGCGATGGGAATCTCGGGGCGAATACCCCTGCCAGCCAGAGTGCCAGCACTGAAATGATCAGCAGCAATATTAGGATAAGGCATCCCAACTTCCTGGGCTTTGCTCTCCGATGGCGCACCATAATCACTTCTCCTGCATTTATTTACATCACCACGCAATAAAAAGGGGCAAGGTGCACGAAAAAACGTAATGCACCCTACCCCTAATAGAATCCAACTCGGCTTACCGATATTCTCGCCTTAGCAAGCCGCTGTGGGAACGAAACATGGAAGACGATTACCGTTTTTTACTCTGCTGAACCCTCCGCTGCTGCTCCTGCTGCATCTTCTCCAGCCGCGCCATGAATCCGCTCTTCTTCGGAGGTTTCGCCGCATTCTGCTGGAGGCGGGCAAGGAGTGCCTTCTCATCGATAGTACGGCGAATCACGAGGGTCTGAGCGATAGTGATAAGGTTCGCCAGCAGGTAGTAATAGCTTAACCCAGAGGAATAATCGTTGAACCACAGGAGCATCATGATCGGCATCATATAGAGCATCATGAACTTCATGCCGGGCATCTGGGGGCTGCTGCTCGCGGTCTGCTTATAGCTGATGAGCGAGGTGGTGATGAGCGAAGCGGCCATGAGCAGGGTGAAAAGGCTCACGTGGTCGCCGTAGAAGGGGATGTTGAACGGGAGCTGAAGAACGGAATCGTAGCTCGAAAGATCATCAGCCCAAAGGAATGACTTCTGCCGCAGCTCAAAGGAGGCGGGGAAGAAACGGAACATGGCAATGAGGAATGGGAACTGGATGAGCATGGGCAGGCATCCCCCCATAGGGCTAACGCCAGCCCGCTTGTAGAGCGCCATCACGGCCTGCTGCTTTTTCATGGCATCCTCCTTGCGAGGATACTTGGCATTCACCTCATCCACCATCGGCTTAAGCACACGCATTTTCGCCTGGCTCTTGTACGACTTGAAGGTGAGGGGGAATAGAACCAGCTTAATGAGCACCGTGAGAATGAGGATGATAAGCCCATAGCTCGTAATGTAGCGGCTGAGGAAGTCGAATACATTGATCACAATGTACTTATTGATCCACCTCACTATCCAGCTGCCAAGAGGCACAATGCGCTCATAGCCATGCTCCTGCGCCTTAAGACTTTTGTAGAGGTTAGGGCCAAGGTAGAATTCTAGGGAATAGGTGTCATTTTTACCACCATCGATGGGCAGCATGAGGAGCGCCGAGAAGTCCTTTACGTACCCTTGCTGTTCACTCGTTGCCAGCGTAAGCGTGGGCTGCTCAAAACCAACAGGAGCTCGGAGTATCGCGCTGAAAAACTGTTCCTTGAAGGCGATCCACTCCACCTTGGTCTCTACCTTCTTGGTAACGGGTTCATCCTTCTGGTTAATCTCCTCGAAATCACCATTTGGCGCCTGGTAGGCTAGCAATGTGGCCTCAGCCTCCTTCTTCAGCCCGCGTTCCTGCTGGGGCGAGCGCATAGTCCAGCTAAGATCTACATAGCGCTGGCTGGCTGCCAGTAGCGCATCCATTTGGTACATACGAATCTGCAAGCCAACCGAATAGCCTCCATAGGGAAGGGTGTAGAGATACTCGAGGTAGCCTCCCTGCTGGGTTTGCAGCCTGAGGGTAACCCTTGCGGTATCACCCGGCTTAGAGGCCACAAGGTTACTGGCAGAACCCACCAGCTGAAAGGGGAGTTCGGCCGTGCTCACATGGCTATTACCCGCCCAGAATTGCAGCCCAAAGCTGTTGCCCTGCCCGTGGAAAAGAAGGAGCGAATCGCCGTAGTAGGTGTGAAACCCCCTGAGCTGCGCCGTGGTAATCTGCCCCCCCCTGGTAGAGAGCTGGAGAGAGAGCTTGTCATTCACCAGGTAAAGCTCGGCAGGCTGCTGCGCGGCTAGGGAATCGCTAGCCAGGAAAAGCGAGTCAGTAGCACCGGGGGTTTCTGTGCTGGCTGCCAGCGAATCGTTCGCCTTTTGCTGCGCTATGGCAAGCTGTTCGGCCTCTTGGGTTGCCTGCACGGCTGCTATTGAATCGCGTTGGCGCTGGGCGCGAGCAACCTCTTCGTCGCTCGGCCTATTGAAATAGGAAAAACCGAGAACAATAAGGAATATCAGGACGATGCCTATGATTGACTTTTTGTCCATTTGGAATGGTGATTTTTGAAGCGATTTGTGCCAACTGGCGACTATTCTGATACCATGCAGCGTGTTTTCACCAGCTCTTGGCTGGCTAATTGATGCCTGCGCTAAAGAAGGCTCTGAACCTTCGGCTGGTTACTCCGCCGCCTTTTTACGATTCTGCATGCTAGCCCGCACAAAGGCCACAAAGAGCGGGTGCGGGCTTACTACGGTGCTCTTGTACTCCGGGTGGAATTGCACTCCCACAAACCACGGATGGGCGGGGATCTCCACTACCTCAACCAGGTTGGTAGCTGGATTACGCCCCGTGGCTACCATGCCTGCCGCATTCAGCCGATCTAGGTAGCTATCGTTGAATTCATACCTGTGGCGATGCCTTTCAGAAATCTGCAGCTTTCCGTAGGCTTCGGCAGCCCGAGACCCTGGGGTAAGTTCGCATGGATAGGCCCCCAGACGCATTGTCCCGCCAAGCTCCGTAATCCCTTTCTGGTTCTCCATAAGGTCGATAACGGGTTCGGTGGTTGCGCGTACCCACTCGCGCGAGGAGGCATCGGCTATCCCTAGTACGTGCCTGGCAAACTCCACCACGCTACACTGCATGCCGAGGCATATGCCCAAAAATGGAATACCCTGTTCCCTAGCGTAGCGTATTGCCTCTAGCTTACCCTCTATTCCACGATGCCCAAAGCCTGGCGCAACCAGAATCCCATCAAAGCCCTGCAGCAAAACGGGTGCAGTGGTGGCATCCAGCTTCTCAGACGATATCGACGTGCATTCTACACGGCAGCGGTTGGCCGCACCGCCATGAATCAACGATTCATGTATTGACTTATAGGCATCGGCTAACTCTACATACTTGCCCACAAGGGCTATGCGCACGGTATGCTTGGGGTGGTAGAAGCGGTCGAGGAAACTCTTCCATACCACCAGCTCTGGGGCAGATTCTACAGGGAGCTGCAGCTTGCGAAGCACGGCCATATCGAGCCGCTCTGCCCGCATACGCAATGGCACTTCGTAGATCGTAGGCACATCTATGGATTCAACCACATTCTCGGGTTGAACATTGCAGAAGAGCGCAACCTTTTTCCTGAGATCGGCACTCAATGCATGCTCGGTGCGCAGAACGAGTACATCGGGCTGAATGCCGTTCTCAAGGAGCTCTTTCACCGAATGCTGTGTCGGTTTGGTCTTGAGCTCCCCAGAGGCGTTCAGGTAGGGGACTAGGGTTAAGTGGATGAATACCGTGTTGCCTTCCCCAAGATCCCACTTCAGCTGGCGAACCGCTTCGATGTAGGGGAGCGACTCTATATCGCCCACCGTTCCCCCGATCTCGGTTATTACAACATCATACTGCCCCCTAGAGCCTAAGAGCATGATTCTCCGTTTGATCTCATCGGTCACATGGGGAATCACCTGCACGGTCTTCCCTAGGTACTCCCCACGGCGCTCTTTGTGAATGACGCTCTGGTAAATCTGCCCCGTAGTGACGCTATTCTGCCGAGAGGTAGGTTGGTTGAGAAAGCGCTCATAGTGCCCGAGGTCTAGATCCGTCTCCGCCCCGTCCTCAGTAACATAGCACTCGCCATGCTCATAGGGGTTCAGGGTGCCCGGATCGATGTTGATGTACGGATCAAGCTTCTGGATGGTAACCCTAAAACCTCTGTTCTGCAAGAGTTTGCCGAGTGAGGCTGAGATTATACCCTTACCAAGCGAGGAGGCTACCCCCCCTGAAACAAACACGTACTTAGTGGTGCAACGCCGGTCTACCGCGGCTGGCTGCACCCCCTTTTCTCCCTCAGCCATTGCGTAGTAATCTGCTAAAAATCAAAAAAAAAACTGAGCCCTATACCCACCACACCGATGTGTAATTAACCCAAGGTATGGGGGCACTGATCTCAGCTTACGAAACGATTATTGCTCTGTACTATCAGTATCGCTCGACTTCTTGGCCTTCTCCTCCTTAGCCCGTAGGTCTATCTGCTTGACCTTCTCGCGAACTAGATCTATCTCTTGCTGGAGCGCGGAGAGTTTTTCTTGCAGCTGCTTGAGGATCGGGCTATTAGAATTGCTGGAGGTGAAGAAACTCATGTTGGTTTCCATTTTTTGCCTATCAGCCTCCAGCACCTTTATCTGCTGCTTGAGCCGACTGCGCTCCTTGCCGAGCAGGGAAGCTCCGTCCCCGCCCTCCTGCGTTCCAATCCGTTCGAGGTTATCCCGAAACTCCTGCATGCGTAGCTCGCGTCTATCTATCCGAAGCTTGCCATAGAGCTGATCGAGCAGTTCTCTATACTTCTGCTGAACAGCCTCTTTACGCTTAAATGGCACAAAACCAATAGCAGACCAACGAGCCTGCAACGCCTTGAGCGCATCGATAGCCTCCTTAGGGGTAACCTCCAGCGCGAATTCCTCGAGTTCCTTGATAATCTGTAGCTTGGCCTCTAGGTTCGCCTTTTGCTCATTGCGTTCTTGGTCTCGCACAGCATTACGCCGCTCAAAGAAGTAATTCTGTGCAGCGCGAAAGCGTTCCCAAAGCTCATTCCCCTTCTTGTATGGCGTGTAGCCGACCTGCTTCCACTTGGCTTGAAGATCGATGAGTTCCTGCGCGGTTGCACGCCAATCTGTACTTTCCTTTAAAGCCTCGGCCTGCACGCACAAATCGAGCTTTTTCTGGATATTCTCTTGGCCCTCTTCCCGAATCTGCTCGTCGTAAGCCCTGCGGGCCTTGAAGAACTCGTCACGAATATCCTGGAAACGATGCCATATCTT
>JABCOB020000184.1 GCA_013333835.2 Bacteroidia bacterium | reverse complement strand
ATGGGACCTCTGCAAAATCCCGTATGGGTGCAGTCTTTTCCCTTCATGCGGATAAATAGGTTTTAATCAAATGCTTCAATTGACCGAAGACCGTAGCGATGCGGCGTGCTGCGCCGTTCATGCGGGCTATGCAGCGGTCTTGCTATTGTATCCATTCCAAACCTCAATCCTATGCGTATGAAACGATCTGTCCTCCTTACCACGCTGTTCATCCTTCTTGGCTCGTTACCGCTCTTCGCGTAGCGCACCGTACTGCTCGGCGGCCACAGTTTTGTGCCAGAGCAGAATATGGGCATCGGCCACCCCGCAGGCACCAGGGGAAATCGGGCCATCGATACCAAGCACCTCGGTACTGCCACCAATAGCCAGCGCAATGCGCTAATCTAGCTCGCCGAGCTCCCCACGCCGCATTACATCCAGCACCTAGCCGCGCAGGGCATAGTCCTGGGCGACTACGTGGGCGGCCATGCCTACTGGGCGCTGGTGCGCGATGGGGCTAAGCTCCAGGGGCTATGGCAAGGCAACCGCCCCACCTCTCTGGTAGCGGTAAAGCCCGAATGGAAGCTGGCCGAAGAGCTGCAACACGGCAAAATTCCCTCCCATGCACAGGTAGGGACGGCTGGCGTGCGGGTGGTGATTCGCTACGCCCCAAACGCCACTCCCACGTAGGTAGAGGCTGCGCTAGCTAAGCTCGGCCTGCAAAAGATCCAGATGGCAGAGCGGTTTGGGGCAGTGTACGCAGAGCTTCCCTTGGCGGTTGCCACCCAGGTGGCAGAACTCCCCTACATTCTCTCGGTGGGCATTGTACCGCCCCCATTGTCGCTCTACAACTCTGAGGGGCGCGTACTCGGGCGGGCTAGCCTGCTCAATCGCCCAACCCAGCTTGGCGGTAGGGCGCTAGAGGGCGAAGGGGTCCGCATAGGAATCTGGGATGCCAACATAACCCAGCACGTGGATTTCGGCAACCGGATACACGCCCAAGAGTATGAATTGGCCGACGACCACGGTACGCATGTAGCAGGTACTGTACTCGGCGCAGGGCTGGTAAACCCCGATGCCCGAGGCATGGCCCCGAAAGCCCAGGCCTGGACCTACAACTTCAATACCCAGCAGAATGGGCTTAGCGCCCAGCAGGAGATGGGGAGAGCCCGCGATGCGTTCGGCATCACCCTCACCCAGAATAGCTATGGATTCCAGCTCATGGGATTCTGCGAGGAACTCGACCTGCTGGGCTACAAGGAGTCTGACCTCAACCTCGACCTCCTGGCGAATAGCTACCCCACGCTCACCCACATCTTCGCCGCGGGCAATGACCAGGATGCTTGCCAAGAGCAGATAAGGCGCATTTACGGGCAGCCGTTCTACGGCACAGGCTCTAACCGTGCGAAAAACGCCCTGCACGTGGGCGCTCTCGATGGCTACGGGGCCATGACCAACTTCAGCAGCTGGGGCCCCACCGATGATGGGCGTATGTTCCCCACCCTCTGCGCCAAGGGGGAGAATGTGCTGAGCACGGTAACCGGCAATGGGTACAGCGAGATGAGCGGCACCAGCATGGCGTGCCCCACCGTGTCGGGCCATGCGGCGCTGCTTATCGAACGCTACGCCCAGCTGCACCACCGCGATGAGATCCCCTCGGCCCTACTGCGCGCGCTGCTGGCCAACACCGCTACCGATGCGGGTCGCCCTGGCCCCGATTTCCAGTATGGCTACGGGGTAATGGATGCGGAGCGAGCCACCATAGCCCTAGAGCAGGAGTGCTACGCGCAGGGTGAAGTGGAGCAGGGGAAAACGAACACCCTAACCGTAAAGCTCCCCAAAGATTGCGCGGGGCTACGGGCCATGCTAGTATGGAATGATGCAGCGGTTGCCAAAACCTACAAATACGGCGAGCGCACGCTGGTGAATGACCTCGACCTCCAGCTGGCTGCGGGCAGTAAGACCTACCTTCCCTGGGTGTGCAATGCCACCAAAGGGCATCTGGAGGACCCCGCCACCCGTAAGCGCGATTCGGTGAACAACATAGAGCAGGTAACCCTGAGTGCCGATGAGCTCAAAGGGCTCGGCGAGGTAACGCTTACTGTGCACGGGAAAGCTGTGGCTACCGGCAAGCAACGCTATGCGGTGGTCTGGTATTTCGACACCGACACGCCCCGGGTAATATCACCAGCCGACGGCATGAGGATGGTGGCGGGAGAACCCTGCCTAGTGGTGGTAGAGAATGTTGAAATACCCTACCGCATAGAGCTCTCGTGCGATGGGGGGCAGAGCTGGACAACGTTAGGACAGATGTCTAAACCCTACCTCAACTTCCCCATCCGCATTCCAGCCACCTCGCCACTCACCACCAGCGCGCTGCTCAGGGTTACCGATGCGAAGGGGCGAATAGCCAAGAGCGCGCACCCTTTTAGCATAGCCCCCCAGGTGAAAAAGCTCAAGCTTGAGGGCGACAATGGCTGTGGCACCACGGGATGGCGCCTGACCTGGGTGGGGGCCGAGGCTGCCACTGAGGGCTACGCCATACTGCTAGCCAACCCTGACGATGGGGGAGAATTCCAAACCATTGCAGAGGCCAAGGCGGGCACTACCGAAATCGTAATCCCGAGCAGCAAGCTCCAGGGGATAGAACGCCCCATACTCTCGGTGGCGGTAAAAATGCCCGATGGCACGCTGGGCAAACGGGCCGTGGGGGTAGTGGGTAACTACTCAGTGCCGGTTCGGCTTACGGCCAACGACCTACCGTTCGAGGAGACCTTTACGAAATACCCATCGCGCTACTTCACCGTGCGGGCAGGCAACGGCGCTACTCCCACGCGGAATTTTTGACTATGGCGTGTCCCTCCCAGGCTACCAGCTACACCAGGGGCAGGTGACCATAGAGCAAGCAACGACTACCGTAACTGTACAGCTCACTAAGCTAGTGACGGTGCTATTCACGGTGAACGAGGGGGCCACCGTGCTCTCCAATGCTCTGGTGACGGTATCGCCCAAGGGGGCAAAAAGCAGCCGTTACCAAATGCAGCAGCATACCAACGCCAACGGGCAGGCCGTGCTAAAACTCCCGGCCAACGCAGAGTTCAGCTACACGGTTCTACTCCCAAGCTACGCCCCTGTACTCTCGAGCTTCACGCTTGGCGAGCAGGATCTGTCGATTGAGATTCCCCTCCAGAGGAAACGGAACAACGTCACCTTCACGGTTACCGACGGTTACGCCCCCCTGTCCGGGGTTACAGTAGATGTGGAAGGTACAACGGCGCAAACCGACACTGCGGGCGTTGCCAAATTCGCGCTGCTACCGGGCGACCATACCTATCAGATTGCGCATGCTCCGTACGCTCCTGTGGCCGGGAGCATTACCGCAACAGAAGGGTTCAATGAGGAGGTGGTACTGCTGCAGAACTACACCATAACCTTCGTGCTAAAGGGTGACGATGGCACCCCGCTCGCCCAAGCCAAGCTAACGGTGGCTGGCACGGAGTACGCCGCCAACCCCCAGGGCAGAATACCCGTAACCCTAGCCCCCAGCAGCTACCGATACACGGCGCAATGCCCACAGTACTACGATACCGTCGGCGCGGTAACGGTAACCCACACCGATGCCGAGGAGGAGGTGCTGCTGAGGAGCTGGCCTGCCTACCCTGTAGTATTCACTGTGACCTCGGGGCAAACGAGGATTCCACGCGCAACCATCACAGTAGAAGGGAAAAGCACCAAGACCGATGGCAACGGGCAGGCCGAACTGCGCCTCCGCAACGGAAGCTACAGCTACACCGTGAGCAAGAGTGGGTTTGAAACGAAAACGGGAACGTTTACCGTGGCAGATGATGGCACTAGCATTGGAGTTGACCTCACGAAAACTAGCACAGCCGTTAGGCCAATCGACCCGCTGCTCGCGGGGGCAAAGGCCATGCCCAATCCCTGCCAGCATGGGCTAACCCTGAGTGGCGTAGCCCACGCCCAACGGATAATAGTGCTGAACGCAGCAGGGCAACAGGTGCTGATCCACGAGCCTAACGGCGCAGAAGAAATCTACCTAGATGTGGCGACCTTCCCGCGGGGCTCTACATCGTGCTGCTAGAGCGTGCAGATGCCCACCACACGCTGCGGGTAGTGAAACAGTAGCAAAATCCGCAACGCTTACCCTGGCAGTTAGGGCTGGAGCTACAGCTCCAGCCCTAATTGTTTTCAGCCAAATGCGAAGAGGGGACTTTTGAAGCACAATGGGGAGTTTTAGGAGGCGCGATGCGGCACGGGAGGGGGCCGTGGGCGGGGGAATCTTCGCGCTGCGAAGACCCAGCCCCT
>JABCOB020000183.1 GCA_013333835.2 Bacteroidia bacterium | reverse complement strand
GCTACAACGCCATAACCTTGCATTTCTCCGCAGCCCAAAATTCGACTCCACTGCCCGCCCACTCGTAGAGATGGGGGATATAGCCCATAGACTACGCACAGCACTCAGGCTGCGAGCCCAGCAGGTAGCAATGCTCCGTCGGCATATAGAGCACTCTCCGTACCCAGTGGTACTATGCGGAGATTTCAACGATTCGCCTACCTCGTACAGCTACCGCCACCTGCGGAGCATCCTTCACGATGCCTTCTCGGAGGCAGGTACGGGATTCGGCTCTACCTTCAAGGGTCTATTCCCTTCATACAGAATAGACTACATACTATATGACAACCGATTCAAGGCTCTCGACTTCCGCATTCCCCAGGTGGACTACTCCGACCACCTTCCTACATTCTGCCCATTCATGCTGGCTAAGGGTAATTAACATGCGTAAAAATCTCTCCAAACACCTCCCGCTCTTCCTGCTTCCACTTCTGCTTGCGGATTCCGTACTCCTCTCGTGCTGTTCACCGCAGGGCGGCAGTAGCTACCTAGCACTCGATGGCGAGGGGTTGGGTACCTATTACCACATAGTTTACTGTGATTCTAGCGGGCGAAATCTTGCCCCAACGGTTGATTCCGTTCTGGCCGAAGTATCGCATACTTTCTCTATCTATGATTCTACCTCCACCATTAGCCAGTTTAACGCAGCCGAGCGTGGTGTTAAATCGCCCCCGCTTGCAAGCCTCACCGTGGTAGCTAAGCAAGTGTGGCAATCCACCCAAGGCGCTTTTGATCCGACCGTTGCCCCTCTAGCCCGCCTTTGGGGGTTTGGCGAAAGGAAATTCAATGCGGTAGACACGTTGGAAGTTACAGCCACCCTGGCACACGTGGGTTTTAACCATGTGAATGTACTGGGAGACTCTGTGCTAAAGGACAATCCTAAGGTGGAACTAACCTACAATGCCATAGCGAAGGGATACGCTGTGGATGAAGTGATTGCCGCCCTACTCGACCGTGGGGTTACCGATGCTCTCGTAGAAATTGGAGGGGAGATACGAGCCGTTGGTGTCTCGCCTCGAGGCGATGCTTGGACAATAGGTATAGAGCGCCCTACTCGTAGCGAACTCCCAGTGAATGACCTAGCTACAAAGATTTCTATTCAGCAGGGTGCCATTGCCACATCGGGAAACTACCGAAAATTCATCCATTTAGGCTCTCACACATGGGGGCACACAATAAACCCCCACACGGGCTACCCCGAACAGACCAACCTACTCAGTGCCACTGTGCTAACATCCAAAACCTGCGCCGAAGCCGATGCGTTGGCCACTGCCTTCATGGTGATGGGGGCCGATGCTGCGAAGAAATTCATACTTGATAATCAGGAGATAGAGGCCCTACTCCTCATAAAGAACATTAACCTACCTGATAGCCTTGAACGTTGGGTTTCGCCAGGTATGCAAGCCCGTATAGTTCCGTAGGCAGCTGAACGGTTTTGCTACGCGTACAGGGCCATTGGCTGGGGATATTTTCCTTGCCGATGGCCCTTAATTTGAGCCCTTAAATTACCAGTTCTATACCACTTGTAAACCCCACTTAAACGATGCGGTACACCGAGCCCTCTACCTCCATTGGATAATGTAGGTATCTGGTTCAGATGCTACAGCGTTGAAAGGAAAACAGGCAACCACGGAGAAAGCAATTCGTGCAGAGACCTTTCCAGAAACCTCAAACTGGAGTTCTGCTAAGCGTGCCACAAGGAAAAGGGCCGAGGGAACACCCTCGGCCCTTTTTTCTGTGCCAATATGGAGAGCAGCTACTCTTTCACCACTTTCAGCCCATCGCCGTCGGCCTCTATCCGTACCCGATCTCCCGGTTCTACGGTGCCGGCCAACACCTCTTTAGAGAGCCGATTGGTTACCTCGCGCTGCAGTAGCCTCTTCAGTGGCCGCGCACCGAATGAGGGATCGTAGCCCTCTTTCCCGAGCCACGCTATAGCCTCTGGGCTGGCAGACAGCGCAATATGCTGATGCGCCATAAGCTCAGCAATGCGTGCGAACTGCAGCTCTACGATCTTACCGATCTCATTCTGCGTTAGCGGTTTGAACACCACAATTTCATCTACCCGATTAAGGAATTCTGGGCGGAGCGTGCGGCGTAGTAGCTCGCGGACCTCTTCCTCAGCCTTCTCCATTCTCTCGGCACCACCACCCTGTTCTATCGCCTCTTGCAGGAGACTAGACCCCAGGTTCGAGGTCATGATGATGATCGTATTCCGGAAATCTACCGTGCGCCCCTTGTTGTCGGTTAGCCGTCCATCGTCTAGCACCTGCAGCAAGATGTTGAACACATCGGGGTGCGCCTTCTCTATCTCATCGAGCAGCACCACCGAGTAGGGCTTGCGTCGTATAGCCTCGGTCAGTTGCCCTCCCTCATCGTACCCCACGTAGCCGGGAGGCGCTCCTACCAACCGAGACACCGAATGGCGTTCCTGGTACTCGCTCATATCTATCCGGGTGAGGAGGTTCTCGTCATCGAAAAGTAGCTCGGCCAGGGCTTTAGCCAGCTCTGTTTTACCCACGCCCGTAGTGCCCAGGAAAATGAAGGAGCCTATAGGCTTTCGGGGGTCTTGCAGGCCAGCACGGCTACGCCGCACGGCATCGGCCACCGCGGTTATGGCCTCGTCTTGCCCTACTATGCGTTCATGAATCCTATCCTCCAGCTTTAACAAACGCTCCCTTTCGCTCTGTAGCATACGGGATACTGGTATTCCAGTCCAGCGTGCCACCACCTCGGCAATGTCCTCCGCATCCACCTCTTCTTTGATCATGGCCGCACCGCCTTGGGTCTTCTGCAGCTCTTTCTGCGCTTCGGCAATCTTGCTTTCCGCCTCACGGATACGCCCGTACCTTATCTCAGCCACCCGCTCGTAGTCGCCCTGCCGTTCGGCCTCTGCTGCCTCTTGCTTCAGCGTTTCTATCTCGGCCTTTTTATCCTGGATGGTGCCCACGAGTCGACGTTCCTCACCCCATTTCGCCCGCATTTTATCGCGCTGTTCGCCGAGCTCGGCCAGCTCTTTGCCCAGCGTTTCGAGCTTCACCTTATCGCCCTCACGTTTTATCGCCTCGCGTTCTATCTCGAGCTGCCTGATACGCCGTTCCACCTCATCGAGTTCCTCGGGCAGCGAATTCATCTCTAGGCGTAGCTTGGCCGCTGCCTCGTCCATTAGGTCGATGGCCTTATCGGGCAGGAAACGGTCTGTAATGTAGCGTCTAGAGAGTTCTACGGCAGCTACTATAGCCTCATCCTTTATCCGCACCTTGTGGTGGGTCTCATAGCGTTCCTTCAGCCCTCGGAGAATGGATATCGAATCCTCTGGGCTTGGCTCATCCACCATTACCTTCTGGAACCGACGCTCGAGAGCCTGGTCCTTCTCAAAGTACTTCTGGTATTCATTGAGCGTGGTGGCGCCAATGGCCCGCAGCTCGCCCCTCGCGAGGGCCGGTTTTAGGATGTTGGCAGCGTCCATAGCCCCCTCGCCCCCACCAGCCCCTACCAGCGTGTGGATTTCATCGATAAAGAGGATGACGTCCCCTTCAGATTTCACCACCTCATTCACCACGCTCTTCAGCCGTTCCTCGAATTCCCCTTTGTACTTGGCGCCGGCTACCAGCGCACCCATATCCAGCGAGAATATCCGCTTCTGCTTCAGATTCTCGGGCACGTCGCCGTTCACTATCCGGTGGGCTATGCCCTCGGCTATGGCGGTTTTACCCACACCGGGCTCCCCTATGAGTATGGGGTTGTTCTTGGTACGCCGGCTCAGTATCTGCAGCACGCGGCGGATCTCCTCGTCGCGCCCGATCACTGGGTCGAGCTTGCCGCTCTGGGCCTGCGCGTTCAAATCCACCGCAAACCGGCTGAGCGAGTTGTACGTATCCTCGGCGCTTTGGCTGTCCACCTTCGCGCCTTTCCGCAGCTCGCCAATGGCCAGCTTCAGCTCCTTCTCGCCGATGCCCGCATCCTTCAGCATCTGCCCCACTGCGCCGGGGGCGGTAAGCAGTGCCAGGAAGAGCGTCTCGGCCGAAATGAATTCATCGCCCATCTCCTGCGCGAGCCGCTCGGCTTTGGCCAGCACCTGGTTGCTTGCAGAGCTTAGGTACTGCTCGCCGCCCTGCACGCGCGGTAGGCTCTCCAGCTGCGCATCGCAGGCGCCTATGAGGCGTTGCTCATTGACCCCCATTTTCTGGAACAGGAAGCGCATTACGCTCTCGTTCTCGCTCAGCAGCCCACGCAGTAGATGCTCGGGCTCCACGGCCTGGTGTTCGAGCCGCTGCGCAGTCTCAAAGGCCTTCTGCACAGACTGCTGTGCTTTTACCGTAAATCTATCCAACCGCATATTCGTAGTTTCCTTTTAAAACGAATCCCAATCGGCAAGGCAACTGGGCGCACCTCCGCTCGCATCACCTTTACCCTGTATACGTATCCCATGCAAGATTAGTTCCAAAATCAGGAGAAAAAAGCGAATATGCCAAAATGGCGCAAATTCAATATGAAAGACGCCGTTTTGTCCTACCCTATGGCGCACTCCTCCGCGTGTCAGCCCATCTGTATGTAGGGACAGGCGGAAAGTTGCCTGCCCCCTCCCCTCCTCTTGCCAGCCTGCATTCTCTTACTAGCCCACG
>JABCOB020000182.1 GCA_013333835.2 Bacteroidia bacterium | reverse complement strand
CTTTGTGCGCTGAATGCCTGGGATGAGAACCTCCAGCATATCGTGTACCGACCGAGGCTGAATCTGCTCTATCTCCTTGGGTGTAATCACCTGTATAGGGGTGGGCACGCTCTTGAGTGGTCTCGGTACACGGGAGGCGGTTACCACCACCTGGTCGAGCGTATCGCTCCGCATGAGGCGGGTGGTATCCACTGGGTCGGCCTGCACTACTAGGGGCAGCAGCCCCAAAATGGGTATGATGGGGAGATATTTCATGTCAGATTGTGAAAACGGCGGGCCGATGCGCATTGGCTTGCGCTACGACCCGCCTAGTTGGGAATCAGAATCAATCGGCCTTAATCTCTGCCCAGCGGAATTTGATGTACCCGCGCTCCTTCTTCTCGTTGAAGTAGTCGAGCACCTGCAGCTTCACGTATTGCCCCGAGGGGATGCGCAGCACGAACACATTTGGCTTCACATAGGTAGGCGGTGGCATCTGGCTCAGATCCATGACAATCAAGCTACTAAGGGCTCTATTGGCCGATGAGGGGCGCAGGACAGATTCGCCCATCTCATTACTTATGTTGATCCGGTACAGCGAATCTTCAAAGAAAGCCTCCGCCGGGGGAATCGTCCTGAGCGCATCGAAATCGGTGATATCTGTCATAGCCACCTTCGTGCCCCCATCGCCGCTAGTACCGCCATTGGTGCGCCAGCGCGTCCAGCTCAGGGCCACATCCCAGTCCTTGCGGGCCTTCCACTCCTTATCGCCCGATACGGTATCGGTATTCTCGGGATTGTTAGGATTTATGCTCGACGCCTCGCCCACCACTTTGCCCTGGACAAATGAGACGTAAGTCCACTTTGTCCTATCATTAGAATATACCACGAGTTGGCCGCTCTTGATACTATTCTGACTCTCATCGGGCTCTTCGTCTGGCTTCTGCTTGCGGCAGCTGGTTGAAACCACCAAGGGCATGAGCAGCATGGCCACCACGCCCAGCATTAGAACTCTCCTCAGTTGTATCTGCATAGCTAAAACGCATTGATTACTTACTTAGAATCATTCCTGATTCACGCCGCAAAGGTAGGCAGGTTGCGAAATGTGGGGAATAGCCAGATTTGGGGATTTTTCGGGGCTGAATTCCACAAAACTAAACTAGCGCAGCATCCATCTTATACGGATGCTGCGCTAGTAGATTGTTCGTCAAGTGGAGATTCTGCCGGAGAGGGAACGCACTAGTTGGCGACCTCGGCCTACTCTTACCGGTTTCTCTCTAGCCATAATCGCAATAGGACCGCCATAAAAAAGTCAGTCCTTTGCGAACACGGCATTCCACACAGCTAGAAAGCCTTCATAAAGGCTATTCGTAATTATTTCAGCTCCTCGAATCGGATTTTGATATGCCCGTTGACCTTTTCCTGTTTGCCATCCACCGTGTTCTCTATGCAGTATTGAGTCCACAGGAGCTTGTAGAGCTTGCCATTGCGAATACGTAGGGCAAAAACACGGTTCGAGAGTTCATACTCACCCATGCCTGCGAGCTTCTTCAGTGGACCGTGGAACTCTATCCCTCCCTTCACTCTCGCAGACCATGAGGTAAGTATCGGGTTCACCGAGGTATTCCGACGGAACTTTCCTCCACTTTGCATAGCAGAGAAGTCAATGATAATTGGATAGTCCTTCTCATCCCTTTCAAACTTCGTATCTGCTGAAATCTGCTTCACGCCATCAAAATCAACAACACCCAGATCAGCGGCCTCCACATTTTCACTACCAGAGGCTCCACCATTCAGGCGCACCTCAAAGCGATGGAAAGCGATGTCCCAGTCACTACGCTTCATCCATACTGTATCATCTTGATCCTTTGTGGCATCGCCCTCTCCAACCTTGACCAGTTTTCCGCTCTCCAGGGAAAAGTAGTAGAACTTATCATACGCCGTGGCATCCAGCGTAAATTCCTCCTTCTTTTCTCCTTCCGTCTTCTCTTTCTGGCAGCTGGTCATAATCCCCGTAGAACACAGCATGGCAACCACAGTGGCAGCCAGCAGGAAACTTGCAAGACGCTTCATCATATTACGCTTTACTGTACGAATGGTTATCATAAACTATTTAACGGGCGCAAAGGTAGTGCGGCTACACAACATGGGGTATAGCCAAATCTGGGGATTTTTGCATCCCCCCCTTTCCGTAAAATTTGCACTGACGCTTGCTGTCCCAAGCTTCTGTATCCACAAAATAAGGGAGGCACGGTAGCCCATGCCTCCCTCTCTGTTGAGTAAAACTAAGGATTCCTACTGTTTTACAAGCCTTAGAGTTTTCTGTTGCCCTTGCCCTTTCAGCACCAGCAGGTAGAGCCCTGCGGGAAGATTCGGCAGCCTAAGCACCACACGCTCTTCACCTTGCAATGATTGCGTATACACCACTATGCCCTGAGCGTTCAGCAGTTCTACCCGTTCTACGGCAGACACGCCCGTTAGTGTCAGCTCGCCAACAAATGGGTTGGGCATCGCTAGCACTTGGTTCAGCGAGCCTCCATCTACCGCTATAGGAGGTTTTGGCGGATTGGGGTTATCGTTCTTCTCTAGCACCACCTTAATTTCTTGCGGTTTACTAGCCACCGTGAGCGTCCCCTTAGTGGGATTATAGCCCTCCTTGGCCACAGTGAAGGTGTAGTCACCATTGGGTAGCTCTAGGCTTGCCTTCCCGTCGGTTGCAGTATTTTTGGACACATCGCCCACTGTGACAACAGCTCCAGACAGTAATCCATTGGCATCTTTCACCTCAAAGATTACTGGGTACACGGGCTGTAGATATGCCGTTATGGTGGCATCGGCATCCACCCTGCCCATAGCATGCACTAGCTCCGTATCGCCGTTGTCTGACCAGAATACGAGTCCATACCCCTTGTTTGGCACTACCGTTACTGGCTTGGCAACGCTACCCGTGACCACCGTTTGCAGAGCTGTCTGTTTACCATCGACCATGAAGGTAGCAGTCCCCTCAGGCACTACCCGATAGGTGATAGCCACAGAATCCGTTCCACGGAATATAGCCCGTTGGGTGTAGCTGCTATAGACACCGTGGTTCAACCGAAGGGTCGCATCAGTCCCCCCATCCTCCCAGCGGACAAATTTATATTCCGCTGCCGGTATAGCCTTCACAGCAAGGGGTTTATCGCCTTGGTTTACCTCTTGCTCTGCTACCCCATGCTGAAAAGTACCATCGGCTAGCTCCATATCGAAAGTGCCAGCATCCTTTGGCACAGCCTCGTAGGCTATCGTTACCTTCTCGGTAGCAGGCTTAGGCTTAGCTATAGCCACATTGTCCACCTCTACCGCGTACCGCCACTCGGCATCATAGTGCCATCTTAGCTGGAAGAAGCGCTTTCCTGCCAGCTCTGAGGCAGGGATAACATCCACAGCCTGGGTAGCGATGTAGACGGGAGTAAATGCACGTACATCTGTCCATGCCCCCTCATCCACCCGAATCTGCATGGCAAACACCTCACCGTAGAGTTCCTGATAGGCATAGGTCTGGCTCACTATCAATTCGCTATTCCACCCCTCATCTAGCAGGTAGCGAGGCGAGTAAAGATCAGACACCGTATGTGAATCCATCGGCATAATCTTGGTGTTGCAAGCCGCAAAAGTTCCCTCAAGCTTGGGTAGCTCCGTCTGGCTCTCAGTGGTCAAGAACCAGGGGTTGTAGGTTGGCCCCGAGCTTACAGTATACCAGCCTTCGCCAAAGTTACCCCGCTCAAAGCCGTTGCGTTCGGGCAGTGGCATATACTTACCAAATAGGGCTACCACGCTTATATCGGCCTTTACGGCTAGATCCTTACGATTAGGATTCTCGCCTCCATCGCTCCAGCCGCGGAAATAGTAACCCTCGAGCGGTTCGGCCACCACCTCTGCACCATCACCATTAAACCTGACGCTCTGCGAAGTAGCTCCCCTAGCTATTCGGCCTCCCTCGGCAGCCGAGTAACTTAGGGATAGCTCTATGGCCTTAAACTCTGCCTGTATCTCGAGAGGAGTGGTTATCGCCCTATCTTGCCGAGGGTTATCGATCTTCCCATCGCTCCATTGTTTGAAGAGATAGCCAGGCTTTGGGAGTGCCATCACAGATTCTGCATCAGCACCATTAG
>JABCOB020000181.1 GCA_013333835.2 Bacteroidia bacterium | reverse complement strand
GGGGGCGGCGGGGGGGGGGCTGCGGTGGACGGCTACATTTACCTCGGGGCAAATGGCGAGGTGCTAAGGCGAGTGAAGGGGCTTGGCGACCAGCTACAGTTGGTATTTGCCAATGATAGTCTGCAGCTGTGGACTGGAATAGGGCGGCTGTATACCACAAGGGTGAAGGGCCCAGAGGAGGTGTTGGTCGATAGCGTGCTGGGGGTGGAGAACGTGGTGAAAGCGCACTACCTTGGAGGTGAACGTCTGCTGCTATTACGGTTCGATAGCATAGGGCAACCGAGGCAACTCCACTTTTCCGTGTGTAAATTGGAAAAGACGGTGAACGCTAGCGGCTATGCGATTGCTGAACTCCAGAATGTGGGGGAAACCGAGGGGTTGTGGAAGAGCGACTACACCTCCTACCCAGAGCTCTCGCTGGTGTACGATGGGGTGTTCAACGAAGGCGATAGCCTGGTAACCTACACCTGCCTGCATGTGCCGTGGGTATATGTATTTGACTTGGAGGGGAATCTGGTGCGGGAGGTTACCACCAAGGATAGGGCGCCTGTGCCTATCATCACGCGGTTTAAGGATTACTTCGTGTTCGCCCGTGGAAAGAGCTTCAACTCCAATATGGCCTCGTTTGCCCGTGCCGATACGCTCTACGTATTCTCCTACCGAGTGCCCGCTTCGCCTGGATTCACATTGGATCTCTACGGGATTCCGAGGGGCGGTTACCTCGGGAGTATCGGCCTAGAGGGTGGGGGCGATGCCAGCAACCAGGATGTTGATGGTGTGTATATTCGAGGGAAAGTGTTGGGCGTATTGGCCAAGGGCGAATTGCAAGGCTACCGCCTGTAACTTTTCACCCATTCCAACCGTCCTAGGGTAAAGCTTAATGCACTACGGCCATGGTGAAGTTCTACATCGCATTCGTGGTATTTTCATTCGCCCTTACCTGTGGGTATGCGCAGCAGAGGGCAGCAATAAAGGTGGTTGATTCTGAGGGGGCATCGCTTGCAGGGGTGGCACTCCAGCTAGAGTTCTGCGGGCGAAAGGCGCAGGGGCTTACCGATTCTCAGGGGCTATGCCTATTACAGTTCACAGAGGGCGATACCTGTAGGCATGTCCGGGTGGTGGTAAAGAGCGAACTCTATCAACCCGTAGACACTGTGCTAGACGGCAGGGGTGATGGACTGCAAATTCGGCTACTCCCAGTAGAGATAGGCGCTGCCCGGGTGAAGGGCTATGCCCAAGGGGTACAGGAGAAGGGCAATGCCACAGTGTATCAGGTGAAGGCTGAGAACTACTCGCCATTTGCCAAGGCCGACAAGGTGCTGAGCAAGCTCCCAGGGCTGGAGAAGCAGGACAAAGGTGTGTATCGCATAGAGGGGAACCGGCGAACAGCCAAGATCATGGTCGACGGGGTTGAGGTCTCGCCAGAGGAGGTTAGCCACCTGGATGCGCAGGATATAGAGCGGGTGGAAACCAAGTCGGTAGGGATGAATGATGATAGCTATGATGGGGAGATCACCATCATCCTCCGTCGGTAGAAACGACTTCTGCTCAAGGGGAGTACCACGCTGGGCGCTAGCTATGCGCATCCTTCATGCTTCGGAGGATCGGGCGACCAGGTGCTACAGCTCAGGTCGAGATTGATGGACATCTACGCTGATGGCCGCTACATCCCCAATATGCAGCGTGCCGAGCTGTCTATGACACGCGATGGACAGAGGGTGTATAAACGCCTGAACCGCCTGCTGGTGCAGCAATATGGCAGTACGGTGCGTGCCGGCTTCTTCTTCACCCCAAAGGCAAAGCTCGCCCTAAGGTACTACCTGTTTGGTGTAAAGAGCCGTATTCAGCAGGATCTCTACCAGGGTAGTAGCACTACACCACGGCAGGGTAAGATAACCGATGGGTTCAATTGGCACTATGCCGACGCTGTATTCACCTACTCGCCAGCCAACCATCACACCGTAGCGGTAAAGGGGCAGTTTGCAGACAATACCAGCGAGTACGACAACCTCGATGCCACGGGAGTTTTTGCCCGTATGCGGGGCTATACTGGCAATGTAGAGTACACCATGGATAGCCTGCGAGCACTTTGGCTAACCCATAGCCTGGGAGTAGGTTTCAAATCGATCTACCGGCAGAGCCTTTTCCGCTCGGGGCGCGCAATCAACAGTAGCGATGTGCAGCAGCTCTACCTAACAGACGATCTGGCGATATTGGACGGGCTTTATGCCAGCATCATTCTCCGTGGCGAGTGGGATGGTTACCACTTCGCGCAACGCGATGTCCGCCACTTCAACCTGCTGCCAACCGTGGCTCTGCAGTATGGCGGCGCCCTCGGCACGCTAACCCTCCAGTACCGCTACTCTATAACCCGCCCGAGCGTGGCCTACTTGAACCCTGAAATCCAGTACGAGTCGGCCTACGAGCAGCGGCAGGGGAATGCGGCGCTAACACCAGAGTATGGACAGGAGCTGCTACTGCGCTACCGCAAGCGGATGGGTACAGGATCGGTGGTGGTTACCGCCAGCGGAACTACCCATAGGGATGGGATAGAGGCGGTCTACTTCAGTACCTACAACCTCTCTACCTACGCAAACGCCATCATGTCTCGCGATGCCAAGCTAAGCGCATCCTACAGCTTGGGACTGCTGAACCGTTCGCTATTCCTACGGCTCTCTGGTTGGGGGATGTGGGAGGAATTCACCCTTAAGCCAGAGTTCCGAACCACCACATTGAGCCTGGGCAATGCTGGCTGGAGTTGGGGTACACGTTCTAGCGTATCGTACTCAGCCCCGCACGATTGGGAGTTCGAGGCTTCGTGCCAATATGCAAGTCGCACGCTGACGGTAGCCCAGACTGCCTACTCAGTACCCTATGTAGACCTTAGCATTGAGAAGAGTTTCCTGCAAGGGAAGTTCTCTGCTTCGCTCTACCTTGGGAGCATAATTCCCACCAAAGATTACACACAGTACCACCTCAGGGAAGTGCTGCAAGAAGTGCGAGCTTCCCACTCATCCCCCCGGGTATCGTTGGACTTCACCTGGAGGTTCGGGCAGCAATTCCGCGCGCGCGATGCAGGGGCTGTGATTGTGAACGACGACCTGAAGCAATAGCTGCGCAAGCGGTTAGTAAAAGGCCAGGCTCTCTAGAGAGTCTGGCCTCTTTGTTTGCCCGTACAGGCTTCTAAGGGGGCATTTCGCCCATTTGTACCATTGAGAGATACGCACATTCAGCGAAGGCTGTAGCGGTGCGGCGTGCCGTTTAAGTGGCTCTGCCGAGGCTTAGCGTAGCATTGATACCCTTCCCTATCTGTTTGCACTTGTGGTTCGCAGGTGTATCCCATTGCGTGCGGTGCTATAGAGGTTCTACGCTGCTACTGTAGCACCTCAATTCCAATGCGCATATTCACAGGGGTGTTGGCCGCATTGTGCATGCGTAGAGGCTGCCAAGTATCGCCGTTTGAGCATTCCCAGCTTTGCCCGTCAGTACCCCCAGTGAACACCTGTACGGGTGGTTCTACGGGGCTACCCTCCATCTGCACCGTATCAGAGCACAGCCATTCTACCCCTACGCATACACCCTCTGGGGGCATTATGATGCTATCCTGCCGTACATCGAACCATGCTTTAAGCTTGCGATCCGTTCTGGAGAGCATTACAGCCCGGGCGAGGAGGTCGTTTCCTGGGGTTTGCGTTTGGGGGTTGTACGCCCGTATATGCAGGCGGAGTGGCACTGTAGGGAACGGACGGGTCTCTTCTATCAGATCCACCCACATGCGTAGCACGAGGCAGACTCTCCGGATAAGGGCAGGGGTTCGCCTAGGATTCTCTATGTAGGTAGAATACTCAGAACCAGCAGCCGCGTTGAAATAGGCACGTTGCACCATTCCTTTTGGGTAGCTCCAGTAGCCGAGCTTATACCTGTATTTCCAGTGT
>JABCOB020000180.1 GCA_013333835.2 Bacteroidia bacterium | reverse complement strand
GAAGAGGAGGCAGAGATTCCAGTAACCCTCCATATCTTCAACCGTTGGCTTACCGAGCAGAAGGGGGTAACCGCAAATGTAATAGGGCGTAATGAATTCCTAATCACAGAATCGCTTCCACCGTTAGCGCCGGGCGAGAATGTGCTAACCCTGTCCAAGAAACTGCGGGTAAAGCGTGCTACTCCCCTCTGGACGCGGGTTGCCATAGATGGAGAGGATACCAATGGAAAGGATAATACGCTGGTATACCATGCGGTGCACGATGGCTACTGCATACCAACCAATCTGCCAGAGACTGGCTACTACGACTCTCGGATTATAAGGTCGATACGTGCCTACGACAGCGTGCTAAACCTCTCGATGTACAATACGGGAGCTATGCGCTACACGCTCGACAGCCCTCTGAAAATCTACCGGGGTGATGGGGAGATCCCATTGACTGTTACGCTCAAGGGCAATATACCCGAGGGGTGGAAGCTGACTGCTTGGGTGGATTGGGATGGGAATCTAACGTTTGACGAGCGCGAACGAGTAGAATGCGCGGTAGGCTCAGGCTACGATGTTACGGTTACGCTTCCCCTGCATGTGAGTCCTGATTGCTCATTGGGCCTAAAGCGTATGCGGCTAATGCTGGCATCTGCTAGCGAGACGGGTGGTCCGTGCAAAAGCATCAAGGATGGGGATCTTCAGGATTGCGCCATCAGCCTAATGGAGGGAACTTACCCCAACCGTGGCGATTTGGCGTTGACTAAACTTGACGTGGGTGAGAGCGGGCAAAATCTGAGCGCCACCCAACCGCTAAAGTTAACCCTAACCAACCGCAGCGACTCTCCGTTCAACGGTAAGGTGCAGGTTCTGATTACAGTGGATAACGGTGTTCCTGTGACGGAGGAGCTAGACTGCACCGGCGATGGGGCATTGGAGGCCTACTCGGGGAATAGGGAGTTCACGTTAGCTACCACGGGTGATTTCCACTCGGTGGGCACTCACACTGTGCGGGCGGTGCTACAGGAGAACCCTGTGGTGGTGGCTGAGAATAATACCATAGAGGCTTCCGCTTTTTGCGTGCTCCCCGAGGTGAATGGTCTCTACTCATTGGCCATTCGCAGCCTAGATGGCAGTAAGGAATATGTGGAGGCGAACGGGATGGCCGAGTGGTTTGGCGATGCGGACTTCACAGAGTGGACGGTGGAGACGATTTTCAGAATGGATAAACCGCAAACTGGAATCCTCCTCTATGCAAGCGGATTTAAGGTATTCACCACCTACCAAGTGGCTGCAGGAGTGCCAGATAATGCTCTGGCTATAGAGATTGGCGAGGAGAAGAGAATATTCACAGAGGAGAATACGCTAGTCCCGGGGAAGTGGCATCATCTGGCTATTGCAGTAAGCGACATCAAGAATTCATTCTTCACAGGGCGTTCTTGCAAGGTGTCGATTTATCTCGATGGGCAAGAGTGTAGCATTGCACGGCGCGAGGGGGAGGATATCCCACGGTTTGATGTGCAGCAGGTGAAGAAGCTCGCGGTGTGCGGGAAGATGGATGCGAACCTCAAGTGGCTGCGCGGTAGAACGCGGGCGCGTACGGCCGATGCGATTAAGTGGTTTGACTATGTAAGGACTGCGGGCGGTCTGCCTAGCGATTATTTCGCAGAGTTTACCTTTGATGAGGGGCCGCGGAATGCTGCCAGTGTGAGTGGCGATATGATGGTGTCGATAGCCACGCACGATGCTAGTAGGCTCGATGCGACTTCAGGTGGCATCTGGGAACCGATTGCGGATCTTATCGATTCGTTCCATTTTGCAGGGCAGGAGGGGTATAACGAGACGGGGGCGAATGCCTATACGATTCGTTTTGCCAAGGGTACGCCTCAGGATCATGTGGTGGGTGCGGAATTCGTAGGCATTTGGCCTGGTGTGAATTTCTACTATGGTGGGCAGCCCATTACCAAGACTACAGTGTTCGATTTCACTACGCCTGTAACGGTAGTGGCTAAAGGAAAACCATTTGGTAGAAAGGAGATTACCCAGAGCATCGAGCTGACCTTTATGGAGGGGAAATCTGCAGAATGCGAATTGCTCGCCCTCTTGTTAGAACCAGCAAACAATGCTGGATTGCTGAACCCTGTGATTGCTACGCCAGCACCGATCACAGTAATCAGCATACCCTCGGCCAACGGTAAGCTGACCGACCCCACAAAGGTTAAGTTGAACTTTACGGTATCAGAAAATGCGACGTTACAGCTGAATGGAAGGGTACTAACAAACGGTGTAACTGCGGTCGACATCACCCAGCCCATTCTGCTCTACGTGGTGGCCGAGAATGGTACTCGCAGGGGCTATGAACTGCATCTTGGCCAGGAGCAAGGGTTTACGTGGACGTTGGCGAAAACGGATTATGTATATGGCGATGGCTCTGTAGATGCTGGAGTGTCAGTTGATTCAGGGTTACCGGTAAACTTTACATCTACCAACCCGACTGTGGTTACGGGAGTTGATGGAAAGCTGCATATAGGGATGCCCGGTGAGGCTGTGCTATCGGTAAGCCAACCCGGCGGTGGAGTCTGGAATCCTTCAGAGTCTGTACAGAAGAGTTTTACTGTAGCTAAGCGCCCGGTGAAGGTGGCTGTGCGGAATGCTAGATATACCTTTGGTTCTCCCGTAGAGATGCTCTACAACTACACATCGCTAGTGAACGAGAGCGATACCCTTAGACTGCCCAATCCGCAATCCAAGGGCTGCTTCACGGTACACGATGCCAAGGGGAATGCGGTGGATGTTAGCGGTGTGCTACCCATAGGGCTCTACACGGTGAAGACCGCAACGGGCACGGCTTACGAGACGGAGCGCTACCTAGTGGAGCCTGTGGAGGGAGCATTTGAGGTGGTGCAGTGGGAGCTTTGGCCGGTGTCTGTGGTGGGTACCGATGGGGTAAATCCTCTACAAGATGCCACGGTGATTGTGGGTAGCACTCCAAACCAAACGGATGCTGCGGGTAGGGTGGTATGCTACCTTCGCCAGGGTGCTAAATATGGGATTGAGGTGCTTAAGGATGGATATACCACAGTGCTAAAAGAGGCAGATCTCACAGAGGGGAAACCCATAGAGCTGCAAGTAGCGTTGGGGGTTCCCACCATTTTGCGGAAGTATTCTGCGCCAGCTGAGATGGGCGTGATTGTAGGG
>JABCOB020000179.1 GCA_013333835.2 Bacteroidia bacterium | reverse complement strand
GGCCGGGCACTGCACCAGCGTTCCCCCTACAAATGGGGTGGAATATACGGGCGTTCCTAGGATGTCGACCACCGAGACCTCCCCCCGCTTGCTCGCCGGGATACCCTGCAGATTGATGTAGACCGAACCGCTCTTCACCGGGTTGGGATATATGGGGATCACCATAGAACGCACGCAGCTTAGCAGCTGGGAAGGACGCCATGCGAGTTCACCCCCCGGCGCCCGAAGCCCGGAGAGATTGATGGTCAAATGCCCAACCTCCACATTAGGATTCTTGGTATGCAGATGCACCCGTATGCTCCCGCGGGTAGCCATGGCAAGACCCGCCAAATGCAGGAATACCACCCTGCGATTATCGGCAAGTTGTAGGAGCTCTGTCCTGCTGAGGAGGAGTTTCCCCTCGCCGCACACCGCGCTGCGCCCATTGTACTCTAGCAATACCCCCCGTAGCGAGGGGGAATCAGGCCCCGAGTACGTGAGGTAGAGCTTCCAATCACGCCCCGCGGGTACCGTGCCGGCTATACCTATCCGTAATGGTTCCCCAAAGCCGTATTCGCTAGGATTCACCTCGCACTGCCCACCAGGGTACACCACGCCATTCACGGAGAAATAAACGCTTCCCTGCGCCCAGCCGAATAGACTGAGGCAAGTAAGCAATCCCATGAATAGTACCCTTTTAGCTCCTACCATACGCCTTTATAGTAACCGCTAAGGTAGCTATTTCTCGGGAATTAAAGCTGAATGCAAAGATTTGAACCGCGCAGCTCCGCCCGGGTGGCGTACCCATTTACACACATCCTGCCCGTACTCATTGGGGGCTGTGCGCCACCACCAGCTCTACCACTCCTAGCGTATAGCGCGCCACCTGCACCACCGGCATCCCGCTAGCCTCTATGGCCCGTGGCAATGCACCGCTCCTCGCGAAGTTCCGTATGCTGCGTGGCAGGTAGCGGTACGCGCTGAACGATCCGGAGAGTAAGCCTCCCACCAATGGCATCACAGTGGCAGAATACGCTCTGTACAGGCCGCGAACCACCCTACTCCCCGGGAGGGTAAACTCTAGCACCACCAAATGCCCACCCGGGCGAAGCACCCTGCGGCACTCACGCATAGCATGCGCCAGATCGGCAAAGTTCCTTGCCCCAAAAGCAATGGTCACCAGATCAAATTCCCCATCGCCAAAGGGCAGCTCTTCGGCAGCACACTGCTTTAGCTCCACCTCCCTGCCCGGCAAAAGGCGCGCGACCTTCCGCTGGGCCAACCCAAGCATCTGGGAGCTGAAATCGGCAGCCACCAGCCGCTGCGGCGTTAGCCTTTTGTCCAGCGCCACGGTAAGATCGCCCGTACCGCACGCCAGATCCAATATTGCCCCATGGGGGAGCTGGCTAGCGCAATCTACCGCACGCCTACGCCAGCCTCTATCGGCACCTAGGCTGAGCAGATGATTCAGCAGATCATACCGCGGGGCTATTCTGCCGAACATGCTTTGCACATTCATCCCCGCCTACTCCATTTGCCGGGCTATGGCCTGGTCATAGAGTTCCTTGTAGTCATGCACAAAACCGTATGACACGTCGTCTACCCGAATCTCTGATTTCGTCACATGCCCAAGGGTGTTCATGGGTACCCGTTGCTCTATCATGAAGTCGAGGAAACGCTCTTCACACCTGGGCTCTACCGTTACCACCACCCTGCTTTGCGATTCACCGAAGAGGAATGCATCGAGCCGCACCTCGGCATCGCTGGTTATATCGAACCCCAACCCATTGGGCATGGCACACTCCAGCAGCGTGGTGAATAGCCCTCCCGTGCTCACATCGTGCGCCGAGGCTATCAATTCTCGCTCTATCAGATTGCCCAGCAGGCTCTGCACACGGCACTCGGCCTCCATGTCAAAGTACGGCGCGGGGGTATTCTCTATACCGTGGTAACCCACCAGGTACTCTGAGCAGTTCAGATCATTGCGCGACACCCCTATAAGGTAGATCATCATCCCCTTCTCGCGGAAAGCCAGCCCTACCCGCTTGCGGGCATCCTCCAGCACCCCCAGCATGCCTATTACGGGGGTGGGCTTCACCGCCACATTCTTACCGCCTATGGAGCTCTGGTTGTAGGAGCTGACGTTGCCACCCGTCACAGGGGTATTGAGCTGGCGGCAGGCCTCGCCGATCCCCTTCACCGCCTGCACAAACTGCCAGTACACCGTCTTATCGTAGGGGTTGCCGAAGTTCAGGCAGTTGGTAATGGCCATGGGTTGCGCTCCGCTGCATACCACATTGCGCGCGGCCTCTGCCACCGCGATCATGCCGCCCACGTAGGGGTCTGCCGCCACGTAGCGCGGATTGCAGTCTACCGTGAGGGCCAACGCCCGCTGGCTGCCACGTATGGCCACCACGCCGGCATCGCTAGGGCAATTCAGGCTCAGGTTGTAGTCGCCCACCATGGTGTCATACTGCTCATACACCCACCGTTTCGACGCGATGTTGGGCTGCTGCACCAGCCACTGCGCAACCTCTTTGAGATCTGGGGGGAGAGGCACATTCTCCATATCAAACCCCTTATTCTCCCTGTAGTAGGCCGGTTCCTCCCACTCGCGCTCGTACACCGGGGCACCACCACCCAGCACCAGGCTCTCGGCGGGTACCCTGGCCTCCAGCTTGCCCCCCATGTAGAACTCCAGCTCCCCGCCATCGGT
>JABCOB020000178.1 GCA_013333835.2 Bacteroidia bacterium | reverse complement strand
GCCGTCAATTGTACTGCCACGGGGGGCATGGTGTGCGCGCATGGTGGGACGGGCGGGGGAATCTTCGCGTTGCGAAGACCCCGCCCCTACAGTCGGCATTTGCGGGGATGGCATTGCGATCCCAATGCCGCCCATTGCCGCCTCCATGCGCATTTCCTCCACCCCACATGGCCCCATGAGCCCGTGGTTTTAAAACGACGCGGCACGCCGCGTCGCTACGTTCTTCGAGAACCTGAATTGCGTGATTAAAATCTCTTTACCCCAGGAAGGGGAAAGCCCCCATAAAAAATGGGCGACCGCTAGGGTCGCCCATTCTATCGCAACTTTTCTCGAAAACTACCGTTTCACCACACGAATGGCACGGATGCCCACTGGGGTGGTTAGCTGGACGGTATAGAGCCCCGCGGGCCAATCTTGGGTATCCTGCTGGCTGGTTTGGCTGGTGCAGATGCCCGTAGCCACTAGCACTCCGCTCGCCGTATACACCGCGTAGCGGGTGCTTGGCTGGGTATTCAGCAGGGTGAGGGTGCTGCTGAACGGGTTGGGGGCTACCCGCACTAGCGCCAAGCTGGGATCTTCCACTGGATTGGGATTTTCTTTCTCCCACACGGCATAGAGAGTCAGATTGTCCGTTACGGGGGTTGAAAAATCGTAGGGTGGCTTGCCATCTGTGGTCTTACCCCACCCTACAAGCTTCATACCGCTACGGGTAGGCAACTCCTCAGGCTTAGCGGGCTTGGCAGCGGGTGTGCCAATCTGCACCTTCACTGTACGAGTAGATTCACCACTGGGGAACTTCCCGTAGTTTGCGTGGAAGGTCAATGTGCACATGGTCTTCTCCCATTTGGCATACACTTTCTCATCGGCATGAATGGTACGCTCGTGATCAAAGGGTACGGAGAATGACACGGAGTCCAGATACCAGCCTGCAAACCTATAGTCTTCGCGAGTGGGTTCTGGGGGTAATACCACCTTCTGGCCCTCTTCTACCACCACATCCCACTGTACCTTGTCGATGTATACCCCTTTCATTTCATCCCATATTTTGCCCCAAGCCCCCTTATTGGCGTAGAAGCTCACGGCAAACGCAGCGGCCAGATCCCACTTGACCCAGAGTTCGAGATCATCGACAACAGGAGCTGGGGGGTAGGGCGGTTGGCATAGGGCATCGGTATACCATCCCACCACTTTATGGTCTTTCCAGGTAGGCTTGTGGTCATCGAGGTTGAGTGTCCCGTCAATATTCACCGTGAGGGTTTGGGTGTCAGTGCCATCGGCAAACTTCCCACCGTTGGAATGGAGTATAACGGTACACGTGGTGCGGGATTCCCACTTGGCGTAGAGGGTGAGATCGCTAGAGATAGCCGTGCCAAAAGTGAACTTAGTCGCGTAATCCTCTGAGGTATACCAGCCCTCGAGTACATAGCGGGTCTTCTTTGGCGCAGGGTTGGGGGCTGTTACCAGATGCCCCTCGGCTACCGTAGTCTCAAAGATCTCCTTCCCGTCAGCGAACGTGCCTCCCTTGGCATTGAATATCAATTTGTAGGTAGTGGCTGTACCGACCGTGAGGGTTACGGTAAGCGTAGCCGCTCCGTCGAGGGTGGTAGCCTTAAGGTTGGTAGCGCCCGTGCTCAGCACCTTTACCGTGCCGGCAGGTGTAACGGTGGCAACGGTAGGATCGTCTACCGTCCAGTGGAGGTTTTTGTAGGTGGGTTCTGCTGGGGTATAGTTGATGGCTACAAGGTCCTTGATCTGCTTAACGTCGCCTACCTCCAAAGAGATGCTGCCAGGGTTAGCCACTATCTGGGTAGGCTGGCTGTAGGTGTAGGGACTGCCAGCTAGCCCTGCATCGGTAATCTGCCAGTTCTTTTTGGTCTTAAGGGCGTTGATGGCCTCTTCGCTTCGGGCGGTGTGCTTAACGCCTGTAGCACCGATCTTAACATTTGCATTAACATCTGCCATATCGGCTAGGGAGGCCCACCCTATAAGGAGATGATCCCAGTTCTCTGGTGTTAAGCCACATCCTGTAAACATTCCCTCCCCAGAGTAAATATTAAGGGGCTTCCAATTCCCCAGCGGGCAATTGAAGGCTGCGCAATTCTTGAACATGTTACGGAAGTTGGTAGCGCTGGCCACATTCCACGCAGAGAGGTCGGCGTTGAAGGAGTTGCAGTCGCTAAACATGCTCTCAAAACTCCTAATTTTTGTCACATTCCAGCCAGAGAGATCGGCATTAAAGGCGGTACAGCCCTGGAACATGGAGGTTGCGCTCGTTACGTTGCTTACATCCCAGCCAGAAAGATCGGAATTGAACGAGGTGCAAGCCGCGAACATATCGCTGGCGGATTTTACGCTGCTCACGTTCCACTTGCTAAGGTCGCCGTTGAAAGCCGTACACCCTTGGAACATACCAAACGTTTTTAACACCTTACCCACATTCCAGGCAGACAGGTTGCCGTTGAACAGAGGGCAGCCTTGGAACATCGCGCTGGTGTTGGTTACATTCCCCATCTGCCATGTGGAGAGATCCGCATTGAACTTCTCGCAGTTGGCAAACATCCATTCGGTGCTAGTTGCCTGGCTCACATCCCATGTGGTGAGATTCCAGACTACCTCCCCATCGGCATTCTTCTCGCAGAGCTGCCTACAACCAGAGAACATACTACCGAGGTCTCCGCCGATCTTTAGGGCAGTTTTGGCGTTGGCCCCGAAATCGGGATCGTTAGTGAGCGGGAGTGCTACGAGGTTCTCGCAGGATTCAAAGGCACTGGCAAGCCCCCCCTCAGCCCACTGCACCGTACCCCATGACACTATCCGAACCAGCCTTTGGGCATCGCCATACATATCGCCCTCATCGCCTATTTTGAAGCCCGTAAACTTGTCTGGCCCCGCTTTCACATAGTACTGCCCCGCGCTGGGGAATGTGATTTGCACGGCAGCCCCCTCCTGGGAGGTGATGGGATCCTGATCTACATCGTGCCAAGTGTCTTCATTCACCCCTCTGTACTGGAGCTCATAGCCGCTACCAATACCCGGGAACCAGATCTGCACCTCGCTGCTTTTGGCAACAACGGTGCCGTTCACCGAGACATCTTCAGTGGCAGGGTTGTTCGTGTCCCAGAGCGTGATAAACTCTGTACCATTGCCCGTTTTCTGGGCATGCACTCCGCCCAATAGTAGGGCGAGGAATGCGGTAGTAAGTAGGGAAATTTTGAACTGCATGTATGTATATTTGTTGGTTTGCAAATGGAAAGGAGCGCATTGAAATTCAGTCATTTGAGTATTTACCCATTGGAGGTGCACCCATTGCCCTATTTTCGCACTGCTCTAGAGCCGCAAATGTAGGCCAGTTTCTGGAAAGAGGCAAAAAGCCCCATGATGGGGTATAGGAGTGAATAACCTCCGAATCTACAGTAAATTGGGGGAATCTCTTAGAAGTAGAATCGATATTAATAGTTAGAATCTACGTTCTGCTGCGGGTAAAAATAGCCAAAAATGAGGATTTTGCTCGTTGGGCTTCACGGTAATCATAGATTCTATATACCTTGCGGCGCATTTCGGTGTAACAGATTCTATTGCTTGAACTTGAAAATCAAAGCGTTTTGCGTACTATGAGGCAAAATTACTTTTTGGGATGGGTTGCGGCATTTCTGCTGGCAACTTGCACTGCGGCTTTTGGGCAGCAGACGGTACAGTTAGGAGGGTACAGCTTTGTGCCAGAACAGAATGTGCAGGCTTGGGCTGCGGGAACGGCTAGAGGCGCACGGCTAGAGCTTGGGCTATGCACGGAGGGGTACTACAACGCGCTAATACAGCTCAAACGGCAACCCAACCCGCAAGAACTGGAGGGTCTGCGACGAAACGGGATTCTGCTCCGCGACTACCTGGGCGGCAATGCCTACTGGGCTCTGGTGGCAAAAGGGGCAGAACCCCACACCATGGCCAGAAGTACAAGCCTGGTGTCTGTAGTGCCTGTGCGACCTGAATGGAAATTGACCGAGGCTCTACAGCAGGGAGCAATCCCCTCCTATGCCAAAGATGGCGGTAGGGTGAAAACCGTGGTAAGGTACGCAGAGAATGCGCCTCGGGCACTGGTAGAGCAGGCGTTGACCAAAGCAGGCGCAAAGGTGGCAGAGATGGCAGAACTATTCCATGCGGCCTATGCTAGTATCCCTGTAGACTCTATAGGGCAGGTGGCGAAGCTGCCGTGGGTACTCTCTATAGGGCTATACCCACAGAGCCCAAAGCTCCTCAACCACCAGGGGCGAATATTGGGACGAGCCAGCGTACTGAATGCCCCAGCAGAACTCGGAGGGCGCGGATTGCAAGGAAAAGGGGTACGTGTGGGTATATGGGATGCAAGCGTGAGTCCGCATGTAGATTTCGGGAAACGGGTACATGTGCAGGAGTACGAACTGTGGCACGACCACGGCACCCACGTTACAGGTTCGGTTCTCGGCAGTGGAGACCTCGACCCCAACGCCCGCGGCATGGCCCCGCTGGCACAAGCCTGGACCTACAACTTCAACGAGCAGCGAGATGGGCTGAGCGCGCAGCAAGAGATGGCTATAGCCAGAGAGGCTTACGGTATCACCCTCACCCAAAACTCTTACGGTATCTACCTTCGCGAGAATTGCGAGGAGATAGAGAGCTTCGGCTACAGAGAATCTGACCTGAACCTAGACCTGCTCACAACAAAGTACCCTACGCTTACCCATATCTTTGCAGCGGGTAATGACCAGGAGGCCTGCCAAGCCGATATAGAACGCCTGTACGGCAAACGAGGGTACGGCACTAGCACCAACAGGGCCAAGAATATAATCCAAGTAGGCGCGGTGGATGCGCAGGGGAAAATGACAAGTTTCAGCTGCTGGGGACCGCAGGATGACGGACGCATGTTCCCCACAGTGTGCGCCAAGGGGAAGGATGTATGGAGTACCATATCGGGCAATGGCTACCAAGGTATGAGCGGTACTAGCATGGCTTGCCCCACGGTTACAGGACATGCTGCACTTGTAAGCGAACGCTATGGGCAGCTATACGGTGGTGCAGAAATCCCCTCATCCCTACTCCGAGGAGTGCTGGCTAATACCGCCACCGATGCTGGACGGCCTGGTCCAGACTTCCAGTATGGCTACGGCATCATGAATGCTGAGCGGGCAGTGGTAACGCTGGAGAATGGATGGCATCATGAGGGCGGAATCACCGTGGGTAATACATACTCACAGACGATAGCGATACCGGCAGGCTGCAAGGGGCTGCGAGTAATGCTCACATGGAATGACCCCGCTGTGGCCAAGGCCTACAAATACCGCGATAAGGTGATGGTGAACGACCTCGACCTCAGCCTAGAGGTTGGCGGGCAAATGTTCCTGCCTTGGGTTTGTAACTACACCGTGGGGCATCTGGAAGATCCAGCCATCCGCATGCGGGACACCCTGAACAACATAGAGCAAGTAACCCTCAATGCCGATGAACTTGTTGGCTTGAAGGAATTTACAGTCCATGTGAATGCAAGAGCCGTGGACAAGGGTGAACAGCCCTACAGCCTTGTTTGGTATTTTGATACAGATCAGCCTCGGGTGATCGCCCCAGCCGACGGCATGCTGTGCGTACCAGGGGGGAGAATGTATGTGGTTCTGGAGAATGTGGCAACACCCTACACCATAGAGCTTTCTTACGATGAGGGGGCTAGCTGGCAGCATATCGCAAGGCTGAGCGATAAGAGCAGCGCGCTACCACTGGGTATTCCTACGGATGCTCCGCTAACCGATAGGGCTCTGGTTCGGGTAATAGATGCTGACGGACGCGTAGCAAAGAGCCAACATCCGTTTACCATAGCACCTCAACCAACCAGGGTGACGCTAGAACGGAGCGGATGCGGCACGGCAGGCTGGCTGCTTAAGTGGGATGGGAATGCATCGGCTACCCAAGGCTACGAAGTTCTGCTTATGAATCCAGATGCTGATAACCCAGAATTCCAATCCCTAGGGCAAACTGCTGCTGGAGAGACGCAATTCGCAGTGCCAGCCGAGAAGTTGGATGGCATTGAACGTCCGATACTGACGGTGGCTGCCAAATTGCCTGGAGGCACACTGGGCAAAAGGGCTGTAGGGGTGGTGGCGAACTATTCGGTACCTGTTAAACTGTCGTTGGCAGAGCTACCCTTTGAGGAGACCTTTGTGAAGTATCCCTCACGATACTTTGGCATTGAGGCGGGCGCCAATGTGTATTCCTACTACGATAAGCGCACTATAGGGAACAATATGCCACTGGGTTCAAATTTCCTTGGGTTGGTCTGCACCAAAAAGCTCGAGGGATTTGACGCTAGCAACTATTTCAACAAGGATAGGAATGCGCCCAATACGGGTATAGTGCGGATGTGCGAGCTAGACCTCACGAACATCCCAGCCACCGAGGAGATAATACTCCACATATCGGGCGGCCTGAACACCCCTAGCAGCCTTGATCGTACCACTGCCCGTATGCGGGTGCTGGCTGGCGAAAATGGTGATGAGCTGCTCACCGGGCTCTTGGGCACTTCGGTGAATATGGCCGCAGAGTTCGGGCAGGAGTGGTGCTACTTGCTAAAACCAGGACAGAAGCACCAGATAGTAATAGAGTTCGTTGGGCAGTCGACTGATGACGGTTTTGCGATAACCCGAGTGGCGATAGAACGTCCCACAAAGACCAAAGCCATTAAATTGACCTCGTTGGCTACACCTGCCGATGGGGCAAATCTCGGAGTGGGCAAGTTCAAGGTGCTGCTGGAGAATCTGGGTACCGATGAGCTTAAGGATGTGCTGTTT
>JABCOB020000177.1 GCA_013333835.2 Bacteroidia bacterium | reverse complement strand
ATCTTTGGCCGCCGGAAACCGCCCGTATAGTCACTTATGGCGTATCGGGTTTTCCTTTCAGCCCCCTATCTCGGATAAAGCGCCCCACAGTTCCCCGGTCCACCTTCATCCTACGGGCAATCTCGCGCTGCGATACGCCTTCTGCGAGGAGTTGGCGAATCTTAGCCTCTTGGCGGTGGAGCTTATGCTTCTCTGGGGCAGTGCGCCGCCCTTTGGGACGGCCCAGCACAATGCCCTCGGCTCGCTTGCGCGCCAGTGCCTCCTTGGTGCGTTGGCTTATGAGGTTACGCTCTATCTCGGCGCTAAGGCCGAAGGCGAATGCGAGTACCTTGCTCTGGATGTCATCGCCTAGCCGGTAGTTGTCCTTTATAGTCCAAACCCTGCATTCTCGGCTCAGGCATAGATTGAGGATCTCCATGATCATGAAGAGGCTACGCCCTAGGCGTGAGAGTTCTGCGCAGATGATGAGATCGTCACGCCCCACGCGCTGCAGCAGCCGTCCCAGCGCACGTTTGCGGTAGGTGGTGGTACCGCTTATCGTCTCCTCTATCCACCCGTCGATAGCAAGCCCGTTCCCCTCGCAGAATCGGTTGATCTCATACCGCTGGTTCTCCACCGTCTGGTGATCGCTGCTCACCCGGATGTAGCCGTAAATCATGGTGTAGACTGTTTGGCTAGATAACGGGGAAAGGGGGTGCAGCTATACGGGCGCACCATTGGTGGAGACGTTATTTTCGCACGGCCAGAAAGAGAGCATCTCGCGGATTTCGGAATTATCCAATCCTCCCGTTGTGCTATTCTGGTGTTCTCTCCTACGGGAAAAATATCATTTCTATCTTCCTAAAACACAGCGTAAAAGCGAAGATATTCTCGCATTCACCGCCCGCATGGGGCGAGTTTTGCAACATTATCAGACCTGAGCTAGTTAAAGTGAATGAATTGGGTAAATGGATTCATTCTATGGGTTGGATGATCCACACCCCGGGTTACGTTTCATCTATTTACATCAAACCCTCGCGTCAATGTCTATCTCTAACCTCCGCACCAAGGCTAAGCTCTACCTGGGCTTTGGCCTCATCCTCGTCCTGTTCGCCGTGGGTTCGGGGATCATTGTCCTCCTCAACCATCGCTCGGGGCAGGCGCAGTCGCTTATGAAGAGCTCTGGGCATGCAGAGTCAGACTTCCTCGCCTCGCGCTTGCACTACTTCAACTTCCGCGGCTTGCTGGCCACTGCAGAGCGCGACCAGGCCGAACTCTACCTCGACTCTAGCCTAAGGCAGCTCTCCGCCATACAGGCGCAAGTAACAGACCGCAAGCTGACGGATGCGCGGGGTATGCTGGAGTCGCTGCAAAGCCAGCTCACCGAATACAGAAGGCAGCGAAATGTACTGATGGATAGCGAGTTGGATAATCGCTCCAAGCTAGAGACGTTCTCTGGAGTACTCGTATCCCTGTGGGAGCTAATCGACAATACTACAGACCTCTCCCACACCCTCCTTGGCGAATTCGGCAAAGTGCAACTCCAATGCATTGACTACTTCCGGAGCGACGACCTACAGAATCTTCGCAATGCCGTAGAAACGATGTCGGCGCTCAAGAACCGCGAGGGCATACCCGCCCAGCTCCTTACCCAGCTGAACGAACTCAATGCGCACGGGACCTCGCTGGTAGCCTCCATAGAGCGCACAAAGAGCCTGGAGGCGGAGCTTACCGCTATGGCTACCGGGCTGCTAACCGATCTGCACTCGCTTACCACTTTGCTGGACAGCCAGTCGGCAAGCCTAGACCAGGCCATCAACATCTGGGCAGCCCTCCTCCTCCCGATAGTGGCGTTGCTCTCCCTGATAATTGTGCAATGGCTAGCCCGCTTCATCCTGCTACGGCTCAACGCGATGGTCCATGACTTCGGGCTCTTCGCCAAGGGGGATTTCAGCTTTAGCGTGCCGCAAAGTTTCCTTACGCAGAAGGATGAGTTCGCCAACCTAGCCCGTGCTGTAGACTCCATGCTCAGGGGGATTTCAGAGTCAGTAAACACCATCCTCAATGGTACAGCCAACGTGGCGCAAGCTAGCCAGCAGCTAAGCGAGGTGAGCCAGCGCCTCTCGCAGGGTACGAGCTCGCAGGCCTCTAGCACCGAGGAGGTAAGCAGCGCCATGGAGGAAATGGCGGCCAACATAGACCAGAATACCGAAAGCGCCCAGCAGACCCGAGCCATAGCGGTGAGCATGGAGGGGAAGATCAATTCTGTAAACGAGCTCTCTAACCAATCGCTAGGCTCTGTACGCGCCATCACCCAGAAAATCAGCATAATCACCGAAATAGCCAACCAGACCAACATCCTTGCCCTGAATGCCGCGGTAGAGGCAGCCCGTGCGGGTGAACACGGACGTGGATTCAGCGTGGTGGCTAGCGAGATTCGGAAATTGGCTGAGCGCAGCCGCGAGGCTGCCGAGGAGATCGAGCAGCTCTCGGCATCATCAGATAGCGCCACCGAGAGCACGAATGCCAATATCCTGGCAGTGGTGCCCGAGGTGAAACATACCGCCCAGCTGGTGCAAGAGATAGCCGCGGCCAGCCAAGAGCAACGAGGCGGGGTAGAGCAGATAAACAGCGCCATACAGCAGCTGAACGATGTGGTACAGGCCAACGCTGCCGCCGCCGAGCAAATGGCCACCAGCGCAGAAGAACTCAGCGCCCAGGCAGATGCGCTAAACACCGCAGCCGCCTTCTTCAAAATCAAGAACAGCTAGCAAGCAATGAAAGAGGCCCCCGACTGTAGCCAGTCGGGGGCCTCCTCGCTCTGGAAGATGCCAAGCTGCGGGCTGAAGGGGGCGCGACGCGGGGTGACCGT
>JABCOB020000176.1 GCA_013333835.2 Bacteroidia bacterium | reverse complement strand
TTCTGTGGGAGCTATAGGATTCGAACCTATGACCCTCTGCTTGTAGGGCAGACGCTCTGAACCAGCTGAGCTAAGCTCCCAACTCTAGCAAATCGACTGCAAAGGTACGTACTTTTTTCGAATTAGCAATATAGCATTGAAAAATTTTCACGTGGTCCCCTCTAGCTACGATGCGCCTACTCTTCGCCCACCACGTATACATCCTCGTTCGGACGGCTCATGTAGTAGCTTTCTCTTGCGAATTTTTCAAGGTTTTCCCGGTCGGTTCGCAGCTCGTGGAGGCGTTGTCGCTCAGCGGCAATCCGTTTGGTGTAGTACTCCCGCTGGGTGCGTAGAGCATGCACACGCCTCCGTGAACCGAGTACGCTAAGAATGCTGTAGGAATCGAAAAAGGAGATCCACACTAGGAATACTACCAGCAGCACCACGTAGATGTTCTGCTGCATGGCGCGTGCCAGTCGTAGTGCTATGGCCCTTACAATCTGCATGGTAGTGCTTTGATCTGTAGGGTGGATTCGTGCGTTGTGCTGCGAGTGGATTTCCAGGTGTGGTTTTGCGTGGCGAGCTACTTTTTAGCGTTTTTGGCGTGCTCGGCAGCGTACTCCTCGTTGAGGCCTTTGAGAACTTCAGCGGTTATCGAGAGCCGAGGGTCAGCGTACAACGTTCCCACGCTTAGGATGTAGTTATAGCCGTGGCTTTGGTTGTAGCGATTTATAAAGCCTTGGATGGCAGCCGTTACCTTGCGTAGCCGAACTTGTTCTTCCTCCAATAGCTGCTGGCGTTTGCTTTCCTGGAGTTGCAGTAGTCGCGCCTGCTCCTGCCCTAGTTCCTCCTGTAGCTTTTGCGCTTCTGAGCGGGTGAGCAGCCCCTTCTCCACGTTGCTCTGGAATTCTGCGGCTCGGCGTTGCAGGCTCTGCCCCTTTTCATTGAGCTCTTTCTCAGCACTGGCGTTGAGAGAGGCCATCTCCTTCTCCATGGCGAAGTAGTAGTCGTACCCGTGCATTAGCGAGTCCATATCCACCCAAGCTATCTTTAGCCCTACGGTGGGGAGCGGGTTGCTGGGTTCGGTCACCTCCACCTGTTCGTCCATTTGCCCCTCGGTGTGCGCCGCAGTGGAATCTGTAGTTTGGGAGTCTGTAGAGGTCTTAGCCCCATCTTTCGGCTGGCAGGCTGCCAATCCCATGAGCGCGCCGCACGCTAGCACCAGCGCTATGCTACGTAGAATCTTCATTATGGTTGATTTGCTTCTGATGTTATTAGCCTCTTCTTGCAGAGGTTCGGGGCAAAGGTACAACAAATCCAGAATACTGGCAAGCCGAGGCTATATGTCAGTGATTTTGCTGTTGGTTTCAGCCACCATGCCGTAGAGCCATATGCAACTCCCATCTCGCCCCCCTCTATGTGGAGAGTCCGTTGGTTTGCCCCTAAAGATTCGCCCTTTCGGGGGCTTTTTTCCCCATTGGTGCGATGCTGGAGAGGTGGGCTATTCTGATCTTTTGGGGGTTCTGTGCGATGGGGTATTCGCATTTTTGTGGCTAGGCCTGTTGGCGGTGTGTGGCTTGCCATGATGGCGGTCACTGGGTTTCCCCTGATGCTTCTGCGGGCTGGGGTGGTGCCCTTGACTGCTGCCACCACCCCGACGCTGGGGGGCTGCGCTCCGCTTGCCACGGCGGTCGTCGTTGGTATAGGGGGTGGCCCTCTCGAGGGTGATGCTCGGGATGGGGGCGCCTAGGTGGGCCTCTACCTGGCGGAGAGCCTCGGCATCATCAGCCGATACCAGCGTTAGAGCCTCACCGCTTTGGGCTGCTCGAGCTGTACGCCCCACCCGGTGTACGTAGGCCTCGGCGGTCTGGGGAACATTGAAATTCACCACAAGATCAACATCCTCTATGTCAATGCCTCGGGCTACAATATCGGTGGCTACCAGTATTCGTTTTTCATGGGCCTTAAAGGCCTGCAGTGCCTGCTCGCGTTCGCCCTGTTCGAGGTCTGAGTGGATGCTTACTACCTGTAGCCCACGCCGATGTAGCTGTATGGCCAATTCCCTTACAGTCGTTTTCTTTTCGGCGAATATGATGGCGCTTTTCACATCGCTGCGCTGTGCGAAGAATTCTACCAGGGCGGGTATCTTGCTGCTAGCCCCCAGCAGTGTTTTCTGCTGCTTTATGCGTTCAGCGGGTTTAGATACCGCGAGGCTGATCATCTCTGGCTGGTGGAGTATCTTCTCTGCGAGCCGCTTCACCTCTGGGGGCATGGTGGCTGAGAAAAGCAACGTCTGTTTCCTACCGTGAAGCTCCTTGAGAATCCTCTCAATATCAGGGAAGAATCCCATGTCGAGCATCCGGTCTGCCTCATCTAGCACTAGGGTTTCTATGCTCCCTAGCGTGGCCATGCCGAGCTGTAGGAACTGTATTAATCGCCCGGGCGTGGCTACCAGAATATCGGCCCCCAGGTCTAGCGCATTCCGCTGGGCATCCCATTGCTTGCCGTCGTTGCCTCCGTATACAGCCTTGGAGGTGACGTTGATGAAGTAGGCCAGCCCCTCTACCTGCTGGTCTATCTGCACGGCCCGCTCACGGGTGGGAACTATGATGAGCGCGCGGGTGCCTGGTTTCGCATTTTGCATGCGGCACAGCCTATCGAGTATCGGGAGAAGGAATGCTGCGGTTTTGCCAGTGCCGGTCTGCGCGCAGCCTATTAGGTCATGTCCAGTTTGGATTATTGGGATAGCAGCGGCCTGAATGGGGGTCGCCTCTTGGTATCCCATTGCCTCGAGCCCCTCGGTAAGCCCCTGGGTGAAACCGAATTCTGAAAAGTTCACGTGCTATAGAATTTTGGAAGTAGAATGTGGATTTTCAGGCATATGCAGCCTCGGGAATGTGGCGGAAAACGTGGGAGGTTACGCCAAATCCTTCCGCAAAGGTAATCACTTAAAATGGAATCAGGCCATTGCCCAGAATTTATACCCATTAAAACCTTACAACCTCTGATAGTACGGTACAGGCTGGATTCGATTTCCCCGTTAGGCTTTTCCCCTAAATTTCGCTACCTTTGCCCCGTAGTATTCCAGTGGTGGTGAAAAAACTGTACGGGCATGGCACAAAAACGTTTGGTTCCCGATGCGCTCTTTGAGGTGAGCTGGGAGGTGTGCAATAAGGTGGGTGGCATCCATACGGTGGTATCCACTAAGGTTCAGAGCCTTGCCGATAGCTACACAGGGCTCTATGTTGCTATAGGGCCAGATATTCTACGGGAGGGAGAGGTGAATCCTGAATTTGTAGAGGAGCACACACCCCTTAGCGATTGGGCGGCGCAGGCGGCACAGGAGGGGGTACGGGTGCGTGTGGGGCGGTGGGCAATACCCGGTGAGCCGCTAGCCATGCTGGTCGATTTCTCCAGCTATATTGCCCAGAAAGATGCCATATTTGGCCGCCTCTGGGAAACCTACCAACTCGATTCGCTGGAGGGACAGTGGGATTACATAGAGCCTGCCCTCTTTGGCTATGCTGCCGGGAGGGCTATCGAGAGCCTCATTATCCATCGCCTGTCTATGCGGCATAGGATTACTGCGCAGTTCCACGAGTGGATGACAGGGGTTGGGCTTCTCTACCTCCGAAAGGCCATGCCGCAGGTCGGGTCAGTTTTCACATCGCATGCCACGGTGCTCGGGCGCTCGCTCGCAGGCAATGGAGTTCCGCTATACTCACAGCTGCCTAACATCAATCCAGAGGCAAAGGCTAGGGAATTCCACGTGGTGCCCAAGCAGTCGCTCGAACGGATTGCAGCCCAGCATTCCGATGTGTTTACCACGGTAAGCGAACTCACTGCGGCAGAATGCCAACAGTTCCTTGGGCGTAGGGTGGATCTCTTGACTCCCAATGGCTTTGAGCCCAACTTTGTGCCAGAAGGAGAGGAGTATCACCTGCAGCGAGTAGAGGCAAAGTTGCAGCTGCTCACCGTGGCCCAGGCTGTGCTAGGGCATCCCGTGCCTGTCGATTCGCTCATTGTTGGTACGAGCGGGCGCTATGAGTTCAAGAACAAGGGGTTGGATGTGTTTATAGATGCTTTGGCAGAGCTGAATAATAACCCTGAACCCGACCGTAAAGTGTTGGCTTTTATGCTCATACCTGCTGGGCATAAAGGCCCGTGTCCGTTGGTTCTCGACTGGCTCAGGCAGAGCGGAGAACCGTCGCCAGCTGGCGATAGTTGTGGTGGGCATCTAACCCACGCCCTCACAGATCCCGAGCGCGACCCAATACTACAGCGACTTCGCGAGAAGGGGCTTAGCAACCATGTGAATGACCGGGTACAGGTGGTGTACGTACCCTGCTACCTGGATGGGCGCGATGGCGTGTTCAACCGCACCTACTATGAGCTCCTCATAGGGATGGATCTCACCGTGTTTGCCTCCTACTACGAGCCCTGGGGCTATACCCCGCTGGAGAGCGTGGCTTTCCATGTGCCAACCGTAACCACCACGCTGGCGGGCTTCGGGCTCTGGGTGCAGAAGCGGACGGAAGAGCTGCCTGGGGGCGTCCACGTGCTGCCTCGCAATGATGAGAATACCCAAGAGGTGGTGCAGGGGATAGCCCGCACGCTGCGAAGCGTGGCGTTGCAGAATGCCCAGCAGGCCGAGGAGGCGGCTCGGCACGCGCAGCAGCTTTCGGAGTGCGCAGTATGGAGTAGGCTGGTTGATAACTACAAGGATGCCTACAGCCAGGCTATTGCTAAGGCGCTGGGGAGAACCGAGGAGTATACGCAGATTGCTGACACAGTGCCAGAGATTGACGAGGATCTCCGGGCGCCTGTACCGTTGCCCTCTTGGAATCGAATCCTGGTTCAAAAGAATATTCCTGCTCCGCTGAAGGCGCTCGATTCGCTGGCGCATAACCTCTGGTGGTGCTGGCATCAGGAGGCACGCGAGCTTTTCGCCTCCATAGCCCCCCTCCGTTGGAGAGAGTGCGAGGAAAACCCTGTGATGCTGCTCGATACCATATCCTACAAGCGGCTCGAGGAGCTTTCAGAGAACACCGAGTTTGTGCATCGCCTGGCTGAGGTGAAGGCGCAGTTTGATGCCTATATGGCTACTCCCAAGGAGAAGGCTACCCCGGCCATAGGCTACTTCAGCATGGAGTACGGGCTGCACGCCTCGCTTAAGCTCTACTCTGGAGGGCTTGGCGTGCTGGCGGGCGACTACCTGAAGGAGGCCTCGGATCGCAATGTGAACCTTGCAGCCATCGGCCTATTCTATCGATACGGTTACTTCACCCAGCGCCTCTCCATAGGTGGGCAGCAGATAGCGCAGTATAACCACCAGAACTTTACGCAGACTCCCGCCCAGCCTGTGCGCGATGCTGAGGGTAACTGGCTTACGGTGGAAGTAGCTTTCCCCGGGAGGGTCGTAAGAATCAGGGTATGGGTGGTAATGGTGGGGCGCATACCGCTCTACCTGCTCGATACCGATTTTGAGGGTAACACTGAGGAAGACCGTACTATAACGCACTACCTCTATGGCGGCGACAGGGAGAATCGGTTCAAGCAGGAGATGATTCTCGGGATTGGAGGGCTCAGGGCGCTGATGGCTACAGGGTTTAAGCCCGATATTCTCCACCTGAACGAGGGGCATGCGGCCTTTGCGGCACTGGAGCGGCTCCGTCAGCTAATGCTTGGGCAAAACTACACGTTTGACGAGGCGGTAGAGCTGCTACGGGCGCAGTCTGTATTCACCACCCACACGCCAGTTCCAGCAGGGCATGATCGGTTCCCAGAGGATCTCATGCGGACCTACATGGCCCATTATCCCCCTCGTTACCGTATTAGCTGGGAGCGATTCATGAGCTTTGGGCGTATAGATCCGCACAACCCCAAGGAGGAGTTCTCTATGAGCAACCTTGCGGCGCAGTTCTCGCAAGGGGTGAATGGTGTGAGCCAGCTCCACGGGGAGGTGAGCCAGAGGATGTTCGCTGCGCTGTGGCCGGGCTACTTTGCCAATGAGAACCATGTGGGCTATGTGACAAACGGGGTGCATTTTCCCACCTGGATTGCCCAACCTTGGCGCGAGCTGCTTTGCCGGGGTGCCCAGCCCGATGCGCTGCCGAGCTGGGAACATCTGAATGATGCTCCAGATGCCGAAATATGGGCTATCCGCCAGAGGCTTCGCCAGCAGCTCGTAGACAGCGTGGTGGAGGAGCTTACCAGCCCTTCTATGGCCTTTTTCCAGAGTCCAAAGCATACCCTAGAGGTTAAGGAGAAATTGCGCCCCGAAGTGCTAACCATAGGCTTTGCCAGGCGGTTTGCCACCTACAAGCGCGCGCATCTGCTGCTGAGCGATCTGGAACGGCTCGCCTCCATAGTGAATAGCCCCGAACGGCCTGTTCAGCTGCTGTTTGCGGGGAAGGCGCACCCAAACGATACCCCTGGGCAAGAGCTAATAAAGCGGATCTTTGAGGTCTCTATGCTACCAGAATTCCGCGGAAAGTTGCTCTTCCTGCCCAATTATGATATGGCCTTGGCCCAGAAGATGGTGCAGGGGGTTGATGTCTGGCTTAACACCCCAACTCGCCCCCAGGAAGCCAGTGGTACCAGCGGGATGAAGGCCGTGATGAATGGCTCGCTACACTTCAGCGTACTCGATGGATGGTGGGTAGAAGGGTATGAACCAAAAGCAGGCTGGGCCATCGCGCAGATGCGTACCTACCAGAACCAGACCATACAGGATGAGCTAGATGCAGAGGTGATCTACAGCACCATAGAGAGCGAGATAGCCCCCATGTTCTATAGCCGCAATGCGCAGGACATCCCAGAGGAATGGGTGGCGTACATCCGCCGCTCTATGACCAGCATTGCCCCTCGTTTCACCTCTACACGCATGCAGCAAGATTACTACGAGCGCTACTATGCTCCCCAAGGCGCCCGTTACCACCGTTTGCTGAACAACGATGCCCAAGAGCTAAAGACGCTTATGGCATGGAAGAAAAAACTCCTACGACATTGGAATTCCATTGCCGTAATTCGCGTTGAGGGGCTTAGCATGGGCAACCTAACAGTGGAAACAGGACGAGAATACAGCAGTACTGTGGTGCTCGACCTGCCCGATCTCTCGCCAGATGATGTGGGGGTAGAACTCGTGCAAACCATCCTACGTCCTGGTGACGATAGCGTGCAGGTGCACAGCGTAGTCCCGTACCAATTTGTGCGGAAAGAGGGTACTCGGGCTGTTTATCGTGCGGTGATGCGGCCAGAGGAGCCTGGGGCTTTTGATGTGGCGGTGCGCCTTTACGCCAAGAGTCCCCTATTGCCCAGCAGGATGGATTTCTGCCTTATGCGATGGGTGTAGGCTGAAGCGGGCAAAGACCGTAACGATGCAGCGTGCCGCATAGCGTATGTGAGTTTTGCAGAGGTCTTGGAATGCCCCGGAAGCTTTGCGTAAACGAAGGCCCCCGACCATCCTTGGTCGGGGGCTTCGTTTTAGTAGTTCCATAGGGAGGGTGATTCTACAGCACCCAACCACCTTTTAGGTTTATTTCGCCATTCGCCTTCCCGAAAGGCTCATTGCTAATCTTGAGGATTGGGGGCATCTGCTCTCGCTTGTAGGCACTCTGGCGTACAAGTTTCTGCACTTGTTCCGCTGTCTCCTGGGGTATACCATGCTCTGGGAGCTGAGCTGTAGGTAGCCCTAGGTCTACTAGCAGGTGGAGAGCGTGGTCGAGTACGCTGTAGGGCGGAAGAGAATCCTGATCCGTTTGATCTGGGCGGAGTTCTGCCGTTGGCGGGCGGTTTATTATCTGCTCAGGGATAACCGTTTTCTCCATGTTGAGCCACCGGGCAAGCGCGTAGATCTGTTCTTTGTACAGGTCGCCAATTACAGCCAGCGCACCGCACATATCGCCATACATGGTGCTGTAGCCCACAGCGGCTTCGCTCTTATTGGAGGTGTTCAGCAGCACGTGTCCCAGCTTGTTGGAGATCCCCATAAGCAGCAATGCGCGCGCCCGAGCCTGTATGTTCTCCTCGGTAGTATCGGGCGGCATAGAGCCAAATATGGGCGATAGAGCCTGTTCGGCCTGCGTGCACACAGGATCTATCAGGATGGTTTTGGTCTCCATACCAAGATTTTGCGCAAGCTGTAACGCATCGTCTACGGATTGTTGGCTTGTGTAGCGTGAGGGCAAAAGTACTCCGAGCACATTCTCAGCTCCCAGTGCTCTCTGGGCAAGCGTAGCCACTAGGGCGGAGTCGATTCCACCGCTTAGCCCTAGCACTGCCCGGGACAGCCTATTGCTGTAGAACCATTCCCGAATCCCGACCTCAAGGGCGTCGGCCAGAGCCTGTAGTTGGGCATCCCCTTGCTCGTGTTGCGCTGCTACGTCTTGGGAGGAGGGAACTGCATCCTTGGACTCCTCGCCGTTCGTGGGTAGCGACGGGATGATGGGTGAATTAAGGAGGTTATTGTTTTCGCTATCTTCTGGGTCGCTATGCTGTGAATCCTCAGTGTCGAGTATAAGCGGCGTTGTAGAGGGGGATAGACCTAATGTTTGGAATCTGCCCGTGGGAAGTAGGATGCTGGAGTTTCCCTGGAGAACCCGACTTCCGGCAATGCCAGCACCCGAGGCTAAGACTATGGTTTTCTTGGTGGCAGTGGCCAGCGCGTTGAGTTTTGCCTGAACCGTTGGGTATGCGGTTGTCCATCCCTCCTCGGTGAGTACCACCAGCAGCTCAGCCTCTGGAGTGCTTAGCTCCTTACCCAGAAGGGCGTGGTTGTAAAGGCAGACATCAATCCTTTTCCCTCCTACATAGAATCCTTGCCATACCCCGTGCGGTTGTGCTGGGGGGAGATCATCCTCTGGACGTCCGTTGAGGAGGGTGATGCAGTCATTGATGGAGAGTTCCCCATCACCCTGCTTGCGTATCCCCATGGTGCCTAGGCAGACGGCCATAGTACCAAGGTGTTCAGATAGCCACATGAGCGCGTGCTCTTGCATTTCCAAGAGCTTATGCAGCTGCGGTTCGCTCCCGGTAATACGCCCCGTGAGCGCCCTGCGGGGGAATATCAGCAGCTCGCACCCATTCTCCTGCGCGAGGTTGGCGGCCTCCAGCATCTGAAGGCGGTTGAATTCTACGTCGCCTGGTTTGTGGCGAGGCTGTGCTACCCCAATTCTCATGGTATTTGCGCGCTTTAAGTATTCAGTGCCTGGGAGTGGATACGTGTGGCAAGGCCGAACTCTGGCTGCCAGCTGTGAGCGCTCTAGAGCTAGAAGGTGAAACCTATTCGCAGGTGGAGGTTGTACGCGCTCACCAGCCCGAGGCCGGGGTTGTAAGCTTTGCCGAACGTTCCGTTGACCCCAATACCTCCTACTAGGCTGCTAGGCCCGCCCAGCGAGTACTCCACGCCCAGCTGCATGATGTAGCCCACGTAGAAGGGTTGGTACATCCCATTCAGCTTGGTGGTCTTTATGCCGTTGGAAGGGCTTTCTGCCGTCTCAGAGAGGGTGATGTGCCCGGTGAATCCTGCCGCCGCCCAAAATGTGGTGTACCCAATTTCGATAGCCCGCATTTTTAGCGTAATGGGTATGGTGAGCAGGCTCGTTCTCGTGTATACCACCGAGTGTTCCTTTATGGGGAGGTTGCCGTCATACCGCGTTTTAAGGTGGTAGCCGCCCACTAGATGTTGGAGGCTCCCGCCCCGCAGCTCGTAGCTAATGCCAGTACCCAGGGAGTAGCGCCGTGCAAAGATGTACTCCCCATCCACCCCAGGGCAGAAGCCGAGGCTTACGCCAGAGTTCTCGAATCGATTGTTGTCCACCGAGAACCATCCGATTTGAGGGTCGAGGTGGATGCCGAATTTGAACTTGTCATCATAGCCCCTCGCGAGGCTCACCGACAGTTGCCCGATAGCCAGCCATGCTGCTAGCACAGCTGCGATAGCTATACGTACCATATCTGTTCGTTTCTTACGCCGCAAAGGTACTATTTTTCTAGAGAACAGTGGTTGGCGGGTTTCTTGGCGCGCAGCATGTGCCGTTTGCCCAGAGCGCCAGGCAGCCGTTCTACCCAGAACCCCACGGAGCGTAGCCCACGCTTGGCAATACCGCTTGCGCTGTAGGTCACCAGCAATCCGCCAGGGCGTAGCGCATCGTAGCAATGCTGGAATACAGAGGGTTGCCATTGCTCGGGAACAGCCTCCGGGCTGAAGGCATCGAAGTAGACTGCTTGGTAGCATTCTGCCTCGGGGGGGTAGGTGCGCATGTCGCCTAGCAATTTCCTGAAGCTCCCCCCATTGGGTAGGCCGAATGCTGTGTCTTCGCCAGTGCGCTGCCAGGGGGCGAGCATGGCCTCTTGCCAGAGCTCTGCGAATTGGGGGGCTACCGCCTCAATTTTGAGCGAGAGCAGTAGCGGTTCTGCTACGGGGTAGAGCTCTATTCCCGTGTAGTGGAGCGTTATCCCCTCTTGCAGAGCCCATTGGAGGGAGGCTAGGAAATTCAATCCCATGCCCAGGCCGTATTCTAGGATGCTGATGGAGTTCTGTTCCCGGCACTGCTTTGCCCCCTGCTCCACAAATACGTATTGGCTCTCGCTAAGGGCGCCCTGCATGGAGTGGTAGGTTTCGCCAAACGCTGCGCTGTAGAGCGTAGGGCTTCCATCGGCGGTCTTTCTGAATTCAGGCATTCCTGCCCCATCTTGCATGGCGTGCTCTTATTGGCTAATTTTGCGCGAAGTAAGTGAAAGCTATGGAGACACCCAACCCTGCGGAGAGATTACGCCTCGATGTTGCGCTCGTTGCTAGGTCCCTTGCAGCTAGCCGTACAGTAGCCCAGCGGATGGTAACCGACGGGCGCGTGCTGGTGAATGGGACTGTATGCGTGAAACCCTCCTGCATGGTGGAGCCTGGGTGGGATATTGAGATTCAGGCAACCGACACGCCCCAGTTTGTAGGGCAGGGTGGGCTTAAACTGCAACGGGCTGTTGAGGTATTCTCGCTTGATTTTCAGGGGTTGCGAGTTATAGACCTCGGGGCTTCTACAGGCGGATTTACCCACTGCGCGCTCGAACACGGGGCTACGCAGGTGTGGGCAGTGGATGTGGGAACGGCCCAGCTGCACCCTAGTTTACAGAACGATAGCAGGGTGGTGAGCCTTGAGGGGACGCACGTTAAGGATCTTACGCTAGCCCAGTGCGGTGGGCGTATGGCAGAGGCCTTGGTGGCAGATCTCTCCTTCATCTCGCTTACCTACGTTATCCCCCGTATTCCTGAATTTCTGGCTGCCGATGGCTTTGCGGTGCTCCTGGTGAAACCGCAGTTTGAGGTAGGCCCGAAGGGTCTTGACCGTCATGGAGTTGTAAGGAGAGGAACCGACCAACTGAGGGCCATTACCCGGGTGGTGGATGCAGCCCGCATTGTAGGGTTGTACCCGCACGGCCTTACATTCAGCCCGTTGGGTGGAAAGGGGCGTAACACCGAATACCTGCTCTACTTGCGTTTCTCCCCATCCCCGCGTCAGATTGATGCCCTGCGAGTGGTTCAGGAGGCCGAGGGCTATTTCCGGGGGAGGTAGCCGTTGCGCTGTTTTACGCTGTTGTTTAGCGTGTTACCCCGCCTTTTCGCCAAGTCGGTACACCTGCTCACGCACCCAGTTTGCCCACCCCTGGCGGTCGTGCGAGCTGCAGGTAAACGTCTCCCAGGCTATGGGAGTCCCCACCTGGAGATCTAGCGTAGTTCCCTGCTGTCGGTACATCTCATCTACCAGGTAGAGCATTTCTATGTTCACCTTAATGCGGAGGAAGTGTCGCAGCCAGGCGAGGTTGTAGAACCAGCGGGAGTTTCGTCCACCGAAGAAGATGGGAACCACCGCGCGGCGGAATTCTATGGCTTTGGCTATAAAATTGCTCTTCCATTCAAGGTCCACTATCTGTCCACGGATTCGCCTGGAGCACAGCCCTGCGGGGAAGTAGAGTACCTGCCCATTGGAGGCGTAGGCCTCATTGAGGTGTTGGGCGGCCGCTTGGCTTTGCGCTCCGTGTTTGTTGATAGGGATGAAGATGTCTTGGAATTGGGGAATGAGCGTGAGGAAATCATTCACGGGGAAGTAGAGTTCAGGCCAACGGTGCCCAATCGAAGAGATCAGCACCATGCCGTCGAGCCCTCCCAGCGGGTGGTTGCTCACAAAGAGATAGCGTCCTTGCTCGGGTAGTGCCTCTATCCCGTGGGCCTGGTAGGAGACCTGCATCTCGGCCAGCACGCGGTCTGCGAATTCTACCCCTTTAGCACCCGGGTTGGCGCGAATGGTGCCGTTTACGCTATCGAGGTGCAGAATCCGCTTGAGGTAGCGTAGCGCGCAGCGCGGAATACGCCCCAGTAAGCGTGGATTTTTGGCACGTATCAGCTCCTCGAGTACCACATTGCCCTGCCCGAGCGCCTCTGAGAGGTTCATCGCATTGCGGTATCGCCCCCTAGAGGGCTTTGATGCTGTATTCGAAACCTTCCATCACGGGGTTTGATAGCACCTTAGCGCAGAGCGTATTCACCCGTTGGCGAGCCTCATCCTCGCTGTTTGCCTCTAGGGATAGCACTATATGCTTGCCTATGCGCACATCTACCACCCCTTGGTAGCCAGCCTGCTGGAGCGTATTCTTCACCGCCCGCCCCTGCGGGTCTAGCAGCGCGCGTTGCGGCATTACGTTCACCTCTACCTCGAATTGCATGGTTGTTCTGTTATGCGAATGTGATGTAATCAACAGGGGATTAGACCGCCTCCTCTTGGCGAATTATTGTGGTCCTCTGGCAGAGAATCCCGCCTTCCTGGGGGTGCTGTAGAACTGGACAATCCTACGATACAGGTGAGTGGAAGAACGCTCGCTGGGGCTGGTAGGCAGCCCTCGGCTTGCTTCTGCTTCGCCACTTTGGGCGGGCGCTCGCTGGAGGGTGGATATTCGCAGGCGGGCGGGCATCCGTAGGATAGGGCGGGCACTCGCTACGCTCGGCACCGCCCCTACGCACCGCCGCCCCCTACGCACCGTCCCTATGCGTTCCGCTCTCAACTGCACCATCCCTATGCACCGTCCCTACGTATCGCCCTATTGGGATTGTGATGTCAAATCTCGTTGATTGATGAAAATGTTGTACGTTCTATGTTTTTTGAACCCCAGTCCTTGGAATCTGGGGATTGTTCAGATAGTTTTTCCCTTTACTCCCCATCCAGCTCGTCGAGGAATGCCGTGAGCGGGCTACTGGCCTGTGCCTCAGTGCTGGCCACCCCTAGCCCAGCCTGCCGAGCGGCGTAGCCCGCCTCTACTGCTACGCGGAAAGCACCTGCCATAGATGTAGGGTCATCGGCCACGGCTATTGCGGTGTTTACCAGCACCGCATCGGCCCCCATCTCCATAGCCTCGCAGGCGTGCGACGGCGCGCCTATCCCCGCATCCACCACTACGGGTACGCGGCTCTGCTCTATGATGATACGTAGGAAATCGCGTGTCAGCAGTCCGCGGTTGCTCCCGATGGGCGCGCCCAGCGGCATTACCGCAGCAGCCCCCACCTCCTCCAGTTTCTTGCACAGCACAGGGTCTGCCTGCACGTAGGGCAGCACCACGAACCCCTCTTTGGCTAGTACCCGGGTGGCCTCTAGCGTCTCCTCGCCGTCGGGTAGCAGGTAGCGAGGGTCTGGGTGAACCTCTATCTTTATCAGATCTGTACCGAGTGCCTCGCGGGCCATTTGGGCGGCGAATATTGCCTCCTTGGCCGTGCGAACCCCCGAGGTATTCGGCAGTAGCCGAACCCCAGGTTGTAGAATGTGGCGCAGCATCTCATCTTGCCCACTGTGGGTATCTACCCGCTTGAGCGCAACGGTTACGAGCTCTGTACCGCTTGCCAATATGGCGGCCTGCATCTGCGCATTCGAGGCGAATTTGCCCGTGCCTACGAACAGGCGCGAGGCGAGCTGATAGTTCCCGATCTTTAGCATTACCGTATTCCCTTGGCTATCGATTCCAAAAATTTCTGGGTGGCGAAGACGATGTCGCTGGCCAACGCGATACTCCCGGAGACCGCTACACCGTATGCGCCCATCTTTATGAGAGGGCGTACATCCTGGTTTTCTACCCCGCCTACCACATACACCGGGATGTTGATATCTGCCGAGAGCATCTTGCCCAAAATATCCTCTATCCCTTGGTAACCAAGTATCTGCGCAAGGTTGGTTTTGGTGCTGGTGAAGTGGAGCGGCCCGAGCCCAATGTAGTCTATAGGGGCATCCTTCAGGGCGAGTACCTCTTCCCAGCTGTGCGCAGTAGCCCCCACCACGGCATCGGCGCCTAGAGTCGCTCTCGCGGCCTTGGGGGGGGCGTCATCCTGCCCGAGGTGTACGCCCCAGGCACCTACTTCCTGGGCAACATCCACGTAGTCGTTTACTATCATCCGGGCTTCGGCGTGCTCGCATTTTCGCTGGATCATCTCTGCCTCGTGCGCCAGCCCGCTGGGGAGATGCCCCTTTACGCGAAACTGCACCAGTTGCCCGCCACCCGCAAGGTAGTCGCCCACCTGCTCTTTAATAGAGTGCTGGCTATCCTGTAATGTGATGAACATCAGGCGATTCTGAATCCACCCCTTCTCCTCGGCAAATGTCCCCATGCCTTCGTTTTTCGCGTTCTACCAAATTACCGTGCGCCTACGCCTGCTGGTGGGGCAGGGTGCGCTCTTTTAATGCCTAGGAGAGCTTGTGGCTACTCGGCAAGTTCTTACCCATTACACCGCGAAGGTACGTCTTTTTCTGCTATATGCCAAAGGAGAATTTCTGAAAGGGGCGGCGCGCTGTACCCCTTTATCCGTGGGGTTGCCTGCGCGTTGACTACCTACGCTTCTGCCAATGCCTTCCGTAGGCACCCCTATTCTTCTCCCCACCTTCGCCCTACCAACTCCCTACCTGCGCCGCTTCATGTTCGGATTTCGCTAGCGAAATCCGAACATGAAGCGG
>JABCOB020000175.1 GCA_013333835.2 Bacteroidia bacterium | reverse complement strand
GATTCGCAAGCTGCTTGTGGCAAGGAATCCGCTCAGTGACTACCAGATGCCAGGGATTCGCCTGGTAACGCTAAAGGCTGCCGACGGTAAAACCGAGCTGTACGGGCGCCTAATCACGCCGCCCTATATGGACGAATCGAGGCGTTACCCAGTGGTGGTGTATGTGTACGGAGGCCCCCATGCCCAGCTGGTTACTGACCGATGGGTGGGCGATGCCCGGTACTGGGAGATCCTTATGGCGCAGCGGGGCTACATAGTGTGGGTGATGGACAATAGGGGCTCTGCGAACCGTGGGTTTGCCTTTGAGCAGCCTATACATCGGCAGCTTGGCGAGGTGGAGATGGCCGACCAGATGGAGGGGATAAAATACCTCAAGAGCCTGCGGTTCACCAGTTCTGATCGGTTTGGGATTCACGGCTGGAGCTTTGGCGGCTTCATGGCGATGTCGCTCCTGCTCCGGCAGGGCAACACCTTTAAGGTGGCGGTGGTGGGAGGCCCAGTGACGGACTGGCGTCTCTACGAGGTAATGTACGGCGAGCGCTACATGGATACGCCGCAAGAGAATCCCGATGGCTACGCGCGGGCCGATCTCAGGCGCTACGTGAAGAACCTAAGGGGAAAGCGGCTGCTCATGATACATGGCTACATAGACGAGACGGTGGTGCTGCAACACCAGCTGCAATTCCTGAATGCCTGCATAGCCGAAGGGCAATACGAGGTGGACACCTTCATCTACCCAAGCCATCCGCATAATGTGCGCGGGCGCGACCGTGTGCACCTGATGAACAAGGTGACAGATTATTTTGAAGAGTACCTTTAATGGATGGGTTTGCAGGGTGGGCTGTGGGGGCTCTCGGGCAGGTAAGGTGTTGCTGGCTATGCTCGCCTAGGTTGCGCCCATTGCAGTAAAGGGCAGGGTGATGGAGCAGGATACACCGATAGAACACGTGGTGGAGTACCTGGTGGCGAGTCTCGCAAAGCTCTCGAAAGGGCTTGGGATCGGGATGGATTCGGCATATGAGTACACGCGCAAGTATGGGGGGCTAGCCTATCTGATGGAGGGGTACGAAATCGAGCACCAATTCACGCTAGAGGATGCGGCCGAACATATGCTGGAGGTATGCCAACGGAACGGGGGGGAGATCGATGCGACTCTACCGCGGTTCTAACGTCGAGGTGGTTCGTGTAGACCTCCGGCAGTCGCGGTGCTACCGTGATTTCGGGCGGGGCTTCTACCTGTCAGATAACTATCTGTGATTAGAGAGCAAACAGCATGACGAGCATAGCGGAGCGTGATCGGCTGCAGGCCGCGATATGGAAAATTGCCAATGAGGTGCGCGGCGCGGTGGACGGGTGGGATTTCAAGCAGTTCGTACTCGGGACCCTGTTCTACCGGTTCATCAGTGAGAATTTCACCGCGTACATCGGGGGGGCGATGCTAAGGTGCTGTATGAAAAGCAGCAAGACGAGGATATTACCCCAGATATCAAGGAGGATGCTATAAAGACCAAGGGCTACTTCATCTACCCGAGCCAGCTGTTCGCGAATCTCGCCAGGCGTGCCGAAACGACTCCAGAGCTGAATGCGGAGCTGCGGGGGATATTCGACGCGATAGAGGGATCTGCTATAGGGCATCCCTCTGAGCGTGACCTCAAAGGGCTCTTCGCGGATTTTGACACCTCGAGCCCGCGGCTTGGTGCTACCACCGAGGAGAAAAACCGGCGGCTGATAGCCGTGATCAAAGGGGTGGCGGGGTTGGATTTCGGGGCCTTTGAGGAGAACCAGATCGACCTCTTTGGCGATGCTTACGAGTTCCTGATCTCAAACTACGCGGCGAATGCGGGGAAATCGGGCGGCGAGTTCTTCACCCCCCAGAATGTCTCCAAGCTCATTGCGCAGCTGGCTCTGCATGGGCTTAGGAAGGTGAACAAGATCTACGACCCTGCGTGTGGCTCTGGGTCGCTCCTCCTGCAGGCGAAGAAGCAATTTGATGCGCACCAGATAGAGGAAGGATTCTTCGGGCAGGAGATCAACCACACCACCTACAACCTGGCGCGGATGAACATGTTCCTGCACAATGTGAACTACGATAAGTTCGACATCGCGCTGGGCGACACGCTGCTCAATCCGCAGTTTGGCGACCAGAAGCCGTTCGATGCCATCGTATCCAATCCTCCCTACTCGGTGAGCTGGGTGGGAGATAGGGACTCCACCCTCATCAACGATGCGCGGTTCGCCCCTGCTGGGGTGCTGGCCCCCAAGTCGAAGGCCGACTTCGCCTTCGTGCTCCATGCGCTCAGCTACCTCTCTGGTAGGGGAAGGGCTGCGATAGTTTGCTACCCAGGGATATTCTACCGGGGTGGAGCGGAGCAGAAAATTAGGAAGTACCTGGTGGATAGTAACTTCGTTGAAACTGTGATCGCCCTGCCGCCCAACCTCTTCTACGGCACCAGTATCGCTGTGAACGTGCTGGTACTCTCAAGGCATAAGGCCGATTGCCGTACCCAGTTCATCAATGCCAGCGGCCCAGAGTTCTTCAAGAAGGAGACCAACAACAATGTGCTCACCGATGCGCATGTTGCGCAGATCGTCAGGCTATTTGCCCAGAAGGAGGAGGTGCGGCACATAGCCCATAGCGTGGAGTACGCGCAGATAGTGG
>JABCOB020000174.1 GCA_013333835.2 Bacteroidia bacterium | reverse complement strand
TATGCTAAAATAGTACCACTGGCCTTTGCAGAAAAAAGCGGCGATTCTGCAACCGAAGACGCCATATCCCCTTGCGGTGCGTGCCGACAAGTTCTGGCGGAATATGCTGCCCGCCAAGCGTCTCCCATCGGAGTGGTAATGGTAGGCCAATCCCGCACGGTATGGGTGCACGATGCCTGCTACCTGCTCCCCTTCACATTCAAGCTATGAGCCCTCTGCAAAAGGCTCTTTGTCCGAGGTTTCACCATAGCTGCCATACAAACAAAAAAAGCGCTGGCTGTAACCAACGCTTTCAGGATCACCCGCTAATAGCTACCATGACTGCCCGAAGAGCCGTCCTGCTGCCTGCGTGGTCATTGTCTCTACATACTCTAATGGCTCTGCTCTTACCTCAGCAAGTCGCTGGGCTATAAGGGGAATGTAAGAACTCTCATTACGCTTGCCTCGGTGAGGGACTGGGGTTAGGTAGGGAGAATCGGTCTCCAGCACCGTGCGGGAGAGTTCCAACTGCCGTAGAATCTCTGGCGTAATCCCATTCTTGAATGTGCACACACCCCCTATACCTATATAGACCCCTGGTATGGCCATTGCTCGCGCTAACTGCTCCGAGGTACCACTAAAGGCGTGAAGCACACTCCGAATCTGCCGAAATTCCACACGCTCTAGTATCCCCAGCACTTCATCGGTGGCATTGCGCGCATGGATAAGTGCTGGCAACCCGAGTGAACTACACAGCCGAAGTTGGTAGCAAAAGGCCTCTACTTGCTCACTACGCCAGGTGGTGTCCCAGTAGAAATCCAGCCCTATTTCACCCACAGCCACGTAGCTACCTGTTCGCAGCTCGTGTTCTATCTTTCCTAAATTCACACGCCACTCGCCATCCACAGAACAAGGATGCAGTCCCATTGCACCGAGGCATACGCCCGGGAAATCGGACAGCATCTGGCGTAATCGGGGTACACTATCCACATCGATATTGGGCAACACCAAATGCTGCACATCGGCTGACAGGGCTCTAGCCACCACATCTTTACGATCTGTATCGAACTCCTCTGCGAAGAGGTGGGTGTGCGTGTCTATCCACATTTTTGCCTCAATTGAAAATCCTACAAAACGCCAACCAACGGCTTGTGGTAAAATTCCTTTTCCTTCACTTCTCCCAGCACGATCCTTACAGCCTCTGCGGCAAGCAGGGTGCCGAATAGCAATGGCATGTAGGCTATTACACCCACCCTGCTCTTCCTATTCTGCTCTTCCTCGCAATGCACTACGCTTTCAGCCTTAGAGAGTTCCGTAGAGTAGACCGCCCGAAAATCAGCCTTGAACCCAAGATGCCGCATTCGCTTTCGCATAGTGCTAGCTAGTCGGCAATTTCGCACACTCCAGAAGCTACCCGTTTGCACCTGAGACACATCGAGCTTGCCCCCGCACCCCATGGCGCTCACCACCCGATTACCTGCTCCTACAGCCTCTACGATAAGAAAGACCTTGGGGCTAAGCGTATCAATGGCATCCACAACCACAGAATAGGGTTCTCGCACCAAATCTACCAGCGGTTGCCCTTTCAGGAATTCGCCCACAACCCTGACCTTAAGCTCTGGATTGATATCGAGCAATCGTTGGGCCATTGCCTCTGCCTTACTGCGCCCGAGCGTGCTATACAGTGCCACTAGCTGCCGATTCAAGTTGGTCGGCTGCACCCTATCACCATCGGCAATGGTCATGCTCCCAACTCCAGCCCTAGCGAGAACTTCCGCAGCCATTGCCCCTACCCCACCAAGCCCAACCACCAGCACGTGAGCCTCTCTCAATAGGGTTACACCCTCTGCCCCCACGAGCAGCTCGGTTCTTGCCTGCCACTCAGCCTCCATTGCACGATGTCGCCATTATGGTGGTGTAATATGCTAGTAATCGGCAAAAACGCTATGCGTTCCTACCCACTACGGCTGGATTTACGCCGAAAAACCGTTGGGCATTCTCAGTCACTGTGCTTAGCAAATCGGCTACGGGTATCTGCTTTACCTGGGCTACAGCCCGATAAACGTCGGCTATCGGCACTGGTTTTGCATCGGTTTCTATAAGAATCTGCTGCAGGGGGATCTCGGCAACTTCAGGTGCTATAGTGCCGTTGTTACGGGGTTTCACGGAGATGAACCACCCTTCATCTAGCAAGCCTGGCAATACTGGGCAACTCCCCTGGAAACCGTGCAATGCGCAGTTCTGCGTGAAGCGGGCAGCCCTTAACGTAGAGAGCATCTCGCTCCAAGCACGTACACAGTGGAAAACCACAGGCTTATGCTGCGCCTCGGCTGTGTGCAACTGGAGTGCTAGCAGCTCCTGCTGAGCTGGCAGTGGAGCTCCCCGTAAACGATCTACCCCTACTTCTCCCAAAGCCAAACACCTCCGTTGTGCTAGCAGGCCTGGCAGCCGGTTCACCACCATACGATAGGAATCTAGCCGATCGGTCTGCCAAGGGTGAAGCCCGATGGTGAAAAGGTTGGGCATTCGCTCTTCATCTACATCTTCCACCGAGATGCTCACTACGGCAAAGGGGGAGTTCACACTCCCGTCCTCACCGAAATGCGTGTGGAAATCGAGCCACTTAGACTTTGCCGCCATTTTGCATCATCGTTCCAGATAGGTATACCCATACAGCCCTGACCGATAATTCGACAGGAACTCCTTTCCCTCCTGCAATGTAATCAACCCCCGCTTTACCGACTGCGTAACCCAGCTCTCCACCGTCCGCACCAACCTCTTTGAGCTGTACTGCACATAATCGAGCACCTCGGCCACCGTCTCTCCATCTATCACCTGGTCTATATGGTACCCCTTACCGCCCACGGTTATGTGCACAGCGTTGGTATCGCCAAAGAGATTGTGGAGGTCGCCCAGAATTTCTTGGTAGGCCCCCACTAAAAATACCCCCACATAGTAGGGTTCGCCAGGCCGGAGATCGTGTAGTGGCAGGCAGTAGGCCCTATTCGAGGTAGAGATGAAATTCTCGATCTTCCCGTCTGAGTCACAGGTTATATCCTGCAACGTAACCTGCCGTTCTGGTTTCTCTTCCAGTCTGTGAATCGGCATGATGGGGAATATCTGATCTATAGCCCAGCTATCGGGCAGCGACTGGAATAGCGAGAAATTGCAGAAATACTTATCGGCCAGCATTTTAGTCAATCCGCTCAGCTCATCGGGCACATGCTTAAGCGTCTTGGCAATGGTACACGCCCTACGCGCTATGGCCCAAAAGAGCCGCTCTACCTGCGCGCGCGTCACCAGGTCGATATGCCCCAGCGGGAAAGAATCCAGCACCTCTTCCCGATTCTGCTGTGCATCGTGCCAGGTCTCCAGCAGATTCGGCACGTTGATTTCCCTGTAGAGGCTGTACATCTCGCGTACCAACTCGTGGGCATCCTCGGCGGGTTCCAGATCCTCTGGCCAATCGGGAAGGGTAGCACGCTCCATCACCTCAAACACCAGTACCGAATGGTGCGCTGTTATAGCCCGCCCGCTCTCGCTTATCACGTTCGGGTGCGGTATGCCGTGCTTGTCGCTGGCATCCACCATGGCGCAAATCGCATCGTTCACATACTCCTGGATGCTGTAGTTCATGGAGCTGGAGCTGTTGGCCGAGCGGGTGCCGTCATAGTCGACCCCTAGGCCGCCGCCAATATCCACAAACTCCACGTGGCATCCCTGTAGGTAGAGCTGGGCGTAGAATTGCGCCGCCTCTTGTATGGCAAGCTTGATACGCCTGATCTTAGTCACCTGGCTGCCGATGTGGAAATGCAACAGCTTGAGCGCATCTGTCCATCCGAGATTACGCAGGGTCTCCAGAGCCTCTAGCAACTCGCTTGATGTCAGCCCAAACTTGCTCACATCGCCCCCCGAATCCTCCCATTTCCCGCTACCAGAGCTTGCCAGCTTAATACGAAACCCCAGTTGCGGCACTAGGCCTAAGCGTTTGGCGACCTTGTCTATTAGGTGTAGCTCGTTGGGTTTCTCCACCACTATGTAGAGCCGCCGCCCCATTTTCTGCGCCAGCAACGCTAGCTCCACGTAGGCCTCATCCTTGTAGCCGTTGCAGATGATAAGGGAGTCGCTATTGGTATTGAGGGCGATAACCGCATGCAGCTCGGGCTTACTACCCGCCTCCAGCCCAATGTGGAATTTCTGCCCGTGCGCCACTATCTCCTCTACCACCGGGCGCATCTGGTTCACCTTGATGGGGTAGATCACAAAATTCTTCCCTTTGTAATCATACTCCTGGGCAGCCTTGGCAAAGCAGCTCGTGAGCGTTTCTATACGCGTATCTAGGATGTCGGGGAATCTCAACAGCACCGGGCAACCCACATCGCGTAGGGTGAGTTCATCTATCACCTCCTTGAGATCCACCGATGCCCCGCCAGGACTGGGGCGAACCTCCACGTGTCCCTGGGAATTGATGTCGAAGAACCCGACACCCCAACCGTGGATGTTGTAGAGTTCGGCAGAGTCTTCTACCTGCCATTTCCGCATTGCGCCCATGCCAACTCGCAGCTATATTCTTATGTGTAAGCTCCCTCTTAAAATGCTGGGCAAAGATAGGCATTTCGGCAGACATTTGAATAGCCCCTTCAGAAAAGCTCTCCATTGTCAGCAGCCTCCGCTCTATCTGACTCTAGAGGTTCGCCCTCCTCGTCATCCTCTTCCGCCTCCTCGTTGTCAAGGGATGTCCGCTTCACGGTGAATTCCAAATCGTCTAGGCTGATTTCCAAAAAGTTGAAAAGACGGCGCAGGCGTTTTAGCATTTCCTCTACGCTTATGGTACGAACACGCACCACGTACAGCGCGCCAGAGAGTCGAAGATAATCATCACCCTCGGGCTTCTCCGTAGTGATCCAGCTTATGGATGCCCTGGCAAGCTTTAGGTCATCGCCCAGCTCTGCGTAAAGCTGGGTAAACACCGATTGGTACATAGCGCGCCACGCATTCACAGACTCCTGCCTATCGTGGAATCTAAAGGCCAGGATCTTACAGCCCGTTAGGATCTTCTTCTCGCTCAGCGAGCACTCTACCACCTCATTGACGGATGGTTCTGACATCTCTGCCTTCCCGAACCAGGGCCAGAGTTTCACGGCTATATCGGCCAATTCTTCCCCACGCTGTACGATCTCTTCCTTACCCCATTTCGCATTCTCGATGTCGGGGTCGTGGAAATATTTGTCGTGGAAATATTTATTGAGCTTTATGGAACTATAGGCCAATCCGTGCTTGTGGATGCGGAGTTTTTCTGCAAAAGGACGGTTGGAGTAGTTGCTGTTGTACGCCGTTAGGGTAAGATTGCCCAGCACGTGTAGGTATTTGGCATGCACATCTTCTGCATCAGAGCCGAGAGCGTTGCGCCATTTTTCATTCAAGGTTTGCGGCATCACATGCTCTATGGTGTAGCGCATCTTGTCATTCTGGGGAAGACGAAGGCGTTTATACACATCGGCAAAGCGCTCTCCCTCTTGGCCTTCCCCCTCCTCCAGGCGAGCGAGCAAATAGTTTCGCACTGACGACCTGAGGCTGTATATCTGACGAGTTTGTAACGCCTCGCGGAATTCGGCATCGCGTGGGAATCGGTATGCTCCCGTCAAGCTCTCTAGAGCCTCTGCCACGCAATCGGCATAGCTATGTGCCCCTCCGGGTTCTTCAAGACGCTTGCGAACATCCCTGAGCAAGTCCACGAATATCCTCGTATGCGTATTTGATGGGCACTCGCAAATGAAGCGACGAAACAGGAAACTCTCCACTATTTTGAGCACCTTCACGAACTCGTCCTTAGCAGAATCTTTGTAGTGCTTCTCGCAATAAACTTTCGCCGACATCAGGAATAGCGTTGGTATACCCATGTACTCGGGTATGTACATCCGAAAGAGTATCTGCCCGAGCGGCGAATGCTCCTCCAGCTTTGGCCATAGGAGATTGCTATACACATCGGCAAAGCGCTTGATCCTTTCCAGAATCTCATCTGCTGTTTTAGCCTCTCCGACTTCTCCATTCCAGTAATCTTTGAACTTGGCATAGACCTGGGTCTCCTTCACCTCATCATCCTCGCATTGCATCATCAGGTAATAGCGGAAAAAAGTATCCATAGCACCCTTCTCCTTCTCGGCAAACACCTTCTCGGTAGGATTCCAGTAATCCTTGAAGCGGCGGCCCTGCTCTTCGCGAGGGACATTCAGCAGCACAAAATTGCGGATCTTATCGCTGTCGGCCAACGCAAGGCCCGTGGCGTTGATGCTCTCAAATATAGCCTGCGCGTTATCATCGTTCCCCAGGCAGATGTCAAACACGTAGAGGCGATTCACCAGCTTGTAGAATTCCTCCACGGTGAATCCATTTGGCCAGCGGCGATCCTTATCCTCAATCTCATCCTCCAGCTTGGAGAGGTAGAACTGGTACATCACCACGATGGGCCGGTTGATG
>JABCOB020000173.1 GCA_013333835.2 Bacteroidia bacterium | reverse complement strand
TTCCCCTCATCTTGAATGGTGAAGCGGAGTTGCTGGGCACTGGCAATGCAGGAGAGGACAACGCGCTTTGCGGCATCCTCTTTATTCCCGTGGATGATGGCGTTGCTGAGTGTTTCAGATACCGCCATGTATATATTGCCGTAGAGCGGCTCAAACTCTTCGGTAATCACCTCGTCTAGGAAGCTCTCGAGCATGTTCACTGATTCTCGTGAAGAGTTGAGTATCAGTGTGTATTCTTTTTCTGGCATGCTCTTCAAATTTATTGATATCTGGGTCGCAAATTTTCCGCTAAGGTAATGATTTTCTAGGTTTGCCGTCAGGGGGCCAGCCAGAGTTGCGGATTTTGGGACTGGAATCCGTGCCAAATCTCAAAGTGTAGCGAGGCTTTCTGCCCAGCAGTCTCGGAGAGGAGAGACCCGATAGTCTGCCCTGTTTTCACCTGTTCGCCTGTTCGCACGGTTACCTCCCGCACGTTGGAGTAGAGGCTGAGGTAATCGCCGTGCCGCACAATGACCACGTTGTTCCCCCCGGGGATGTGGGCGATTTTGGTCACGGTGCCGTTGAATACCGCAAGAACGGCGCTGTTGCTGCGGGCCGCGATGTCAATCCCCTGGCTGGTGGTGGTGACGCCCTTAAAGATTTTGTTCTGCTCGCGGCCATAGCCACGCGTTATAGCCCCTTGACGAACGGGCCAGGGTAGTTTACCCTTATTCTTCGCAAAGTGCTTGCTGAGGGTCTTATAGGCGGCATTTCGGGCCGTTTTTTTATTCTGCTCGGCCTCTTCTTGCAGGAGCTTGGTGATGGCCTGGTTGATTTTGGTTACGCGCCGCTGCTCTTCTTGCAGGGCTTTGCGCAGCTCTTTCTCTTGCGCTTTGAGCTGGCTGAGGGTGTTGTCATAGCTCTGCTGCTCGCTCTGGAGGTTTTGCCGATTCTGGTTCTCCTCCCGTTGCAGGGCGAGCAACTCGTCTCGTTTGGATTCTAAGAGCTGCTTACGGGCAGAGAGTTCTTGCTCTTCGTGGGCAATGCGGCTATGCTGGTCTCGTTGGTAGGCGAGGTATTCGCGGTAGAAACGGACGCGCCTGTAGAGCTGGGCGGCATTGCTAGAGGCCAGCACGGAGAATATAACGCTGTAGGAGTTGGTTTTGAACTGCACCTGCCGGAGAAAGGAGGCGTACTGCCTCTTGAGGGTGTCGATCTCGCGCGCTTTGGTTTCAATCCCCGTCTCCAGAAGGGAGATTTCCTTTCGGTATTGGGCAATCTGCTGGGCGATATTGCTGATAACGGAGTTTCGGGTTGCGATTTGGCTCGCGATTAGCTCTAGCTTTCGGGTGCTGAGTTTTTGATCTTGGTTAGATTGCGCAATGAGGCGGTTCGTCTCTTCTATCCGTGCCAATGCGGCCTGCTTCTGCGCTTGCAGCTCCTTGATAGAGGTCTTCTGGGCAAGGCAGAGCCCACAAGAGCAGAATAGCGCAACTAGCAATATGCTGTATGTGAAGCCTTTTCGCATTTCTATCGAATTACTCTGCGTGGTCTGCTGCGTATTGGGCCTTTAGGCGGTAAACCTCAGCAGCCTGCTCGTTGCCAAGCGCGCGTAGCACCTCGCTGTAGTGCAGTAGAGCCGTGCGCCCAGGGTTACGCTGTAGGGTCAGGAGTTCTGTGAATACCGCCTTGGCGCTCTCGAGATCCCCTTGTAGGTAGAGGATATAGCCGTAGGTGTCGAGGTAGCTGGGATTCTTAGGATCTAGGGCGAGCGATTTCTCCGAGAGCCTTTTGGCCTTCGAGAGCTTTTTGGGGCGATAGAGGGCTATGTAGTAGGCAAAGTTATTGCAGGCGAGGGCATTGCTGTCATTATACTTCAAGGCCTTCTCGTAGGCTTTCCAACCGTTCTTGTAGCGCTTGCTGCCGATTTCAATGTCGCCGAGGTAGGAGTAGAGTATAGAGAGGTTCTCGCGTAGTTTTAGCCTTTTAGGCATGGAAATCTTTACAGAATCCTGCGAATAGTAATGATACTGGTCTGTTTTGTTGCTATTCTTAAGATCTTTGGCGTAGGCATCAATTATCGCCTCCGTGGAGTCTACTAGCCGTTCATCAGCAGCACCAACAAGTTTTTGGACGGCGAAAAGGTAGTTCAACGGGGCCGCTATATCATGGGGGAACTGACGCATGATGTAGCGAAGAGTAGCGGTCTTTTCGCCCCAGTTCTCCAATGTGAGGGGATGTTCTTCGAGCTGTTCTATCTCCATGCGAGCTGCCCACAGGAAGTAATCATTCGGGTAGAGGTCGCTAAGTCGTGCAATGAGCTGGCGGCTTTTCCCCCGTTCTTTTACCAGCTCGTAGAATCGGAATTTGGCAATTATGGCATCGTTGCTCATCGGCAATTTGGCGAACAGCGCCTCCATCAGCTCTTGGTTCTCCTTCTGCGCGAGCATGCTAGGCGGCACGCTGTACATGAAGAGCCCGATGATGCGTAGCGCAACGCTATCTGGTAGGGGGCAGAGGCTGTCTACCTTGCGCAGGGTGGTGAGGGCATTCTCAGGCTTGCCGATCTCGCACAGGTAGCGGAGGTGGGTGAGTAGGAACGGTGCTTTGGGGCAATCGAGCTGTAGGCCCTTGGCAAAGTAGAGCTGGGCTAGGGAGTCTTTTCGTAGGTTGGCAGCCACCTCGGTTACGTAGTAGTTGGCCTCTGCCAGCTGGTAGTGCGCATTGGCATTGCGAATGGCGTAGGCCAGCGTAGAGTCTGGTTGCCCTTTCATGTGGAAAGCGCTGGAAATAATCAGGTCTACGGTGTAGGTAGAGGCCAGTAGGCCCCGGAGCCGTTGGCAAATGGCGATGGCGCTGTCTGTCTGGTTGGCACGCATGTAGTCTACCACCAGTGCGTACCATAGGTCGGGACGATTGGGGGCGAGCGCCACCATGCGTTGGGCAACAGAGGTCATTTCTTTGGGGTCGCCCCGTTGCTCTACGTAGAGGTCGTGTAGGGATTTGAGGTAGTAGAGGTTTGTGGAATCGCAAGCGACGGCTCTCTTCATGCAGGCGACAGCGCTGTCTAGCATTCCGCTGTCTGAGTAGAGTCCAGAGAGCCAACGGGGATATTCGCCCTCTTGGGGAAAAGAGCTCTCAGCCTTCCGGAGCTGCCGGTAGAGCGTCTCGTCATTTGCCGAATCAAAGAGCTGCTGGCGGAACAGCTCAAAGTAGCGATACGTTGCACCAGTCGTATCTAGCGTGGGGGTATACGTGTCATCTTGCCCTAGGGCGTGTAGGGCGGTAAGGCATAGTGCTAGCCCTGCGAAGAGCCGTGCCGAAAGTCTGTACATGAATCGTGAATACATCAGTCGTTCGTAGCGAATTGTGGGTTACTTCCCGGTGCTGCCAAATCCCCCTTCGCCCCGCGGCGAGCTACCGATTTGCTCGGTGGGTGTAAACTGGATTTTTTCTACCCGAGCCGCCACCAGCTGGGCTATACGGTCGCCGTGGGTTATGGTGTAGTCCTGCTTCGAGTGGTTGATTAGCACTATTTTCAGCTCGCCACGGTAGTCGCTGTCTATGGTGCCAGGAGCGTTGAGCACGGTGATACCATGCCGTAGGGCCAGGCCGCTCCGCGGGCGAACCTGCACCTCGTACCCCGCGGGGATCTCTAGGAAGACCCCTGTGGGTACAGCTATCCAGCCCCCAGCAGGGCAAACCATCGGCTTATCCAGGTAGGCGTGTACATCAGCCCCTGCGCTCTCAGCAGTGCTATATTGCGGCATCTGAGCCCCGGGAGCCGTTTTAATCTTTATTTCCATCCTTTTACCCCTTACCGCCCTTTTGCCGCCTTATGATGCCAATTCCGTACCTTAGCAGGCCCATTAGGCTTTTCCCCTCGAGGCGCACCACCAGCTCCACGGTGGCCATTAGCACCACGGTTCGAATCGCAATCAGCACCGCAGTGTTGTCTATCGGCAGATACCACCCTATGGCCAGCATCACCCCGCCAATGGCCGTGGCCAGCAGCATGCGCCCGTACTGATAGGGTATGTGGAAATGCCGTTGGCCTATGGCAAGGCACATAGCCACCATGCAGGTGTAGCTAGCCACCCGAGCAGCAGCAGCACCGTAGTAGCCGAGCCGTGGGGTTAGCAGTAGGTTCACCAGCACCGTTACAGCAGCACCGCTAAAAGTGAGCAGTACGCCATACCAGGTTTTCTTCAAGATCTTGAACCAGAAGCTGATGTTGAAGAAGAAACCGTAGAGCAGGTTGGCGAGAAGCAGGATCGGAACTACCCCCAGCCCTACCCGGAAGCGCGCCCCCACGAAGTACTGCAGCAGCGGGAGGTAGAGCATTATACCCACGCTAGCCACTATGCAGAAGTAGGTGAACCACTTGGTTACCAGAGCATATACGTTAGGATCGTTTTTGGTTTGAGCCTGTGCAAAGAAGAAGGGTTCAGCGGCAAATTTAAACATTTGTATGAAAAGCACCAGCAGAACCGCGATTTTGGCGTTAGCCCCGTAGATGCCCAGCTCGGCCATCGCCTCGTTGGCAGGCGTTAGCCATTTGATGAACACCCGGTCCATGAACTCGTTCGTGGTGCCACCCAGGCCGCTAATCAGCAGGGGAAAGGAGAAGACCAGAAGGGGGCGCAACCTCCTCCAGCCACCACCCCTGGGAAATCCCCCGCTGGCCACCAGGGCAATCATGAGCGTGAAGAGGCTGGCGAACAGGTTGCTCAGCAGGATGTAGCCAGCCCCGAAATTCGCATTGTACATCCCCCAGCGGGGGAATCCTACCAGAAAGAGGATATTACAGCCGACGTTTATCGCAACGCCGGCTATTTTTATGGCGCTGAAGGCCAGAGGGCGCTGTAGCCAACGGAGCTTGTCGAACACTATGGCCTGCCAAGCATCCACACCCAGGATTGCGGCGGTAAGGAGTATCAACCCTTCCTGTCCTTGATACCCTAACCCTGCAGCAATGGGACGCGAGAAAAGGGTGCACACCCCCACGAATAGCGCGCTGGTGCTTAGGAGGAAGTAGAAGACGCTGGCGTAGGTCTTTTCGCCATCAGCCCGGTCGTTGGGGTTGGCAAAGCGGAAGAATCCCGTCTCTAGCCCAAAGGTTAGCAGCACCATGAGCACCGCTATGTAGGCATAGAGCTCTGTAACCACGCCGTACTCGGCCTCTACCAGCACCCGGGAGTGCAGCACCACCAGGAAATAGTTGAGCAGCCTTGGCACCACGCTGCTCAGCCCGTAAATGGCGCTCTGCCCCGCCAGCTTCCTCAGAACCCCCATAGGCTAATACTCCGTTCCCATCCGTTTGAATAGCACCAGCCCGATATTCAGGCTTACCAGCATGTCGTTCCAGAAATCGCCCCGCCAGCCCGGGAGGTAGCCCACATTCAGACTGATAGGCCCGGCAATCGTGTGGTAAAAGAGGTTCGCCTCCCCGAAAAGGTAGAGGGAGTTCAGCCATTCGCTGTAGGTCACTCGTTGGTTGTCATCAGCCAGCGTCTGCCTGAGCGGGAGGAAGCCGTACCCCTGTATTTGGAAGTAGAGGTTGGGCAGGAGTTTGATGGACGGCACCATGCCTAGGGCTAGGTATTGATTTGCCCTCAACTGCGGCACGAAGACTGACCGGGTGGTGAGGGTTGGCGTAAAGCGAGGCGTTACGAGTAGGTCTGAGGTGTAGTTGGCGAAAGCGCTCCTTAGCGAGAGCTGCGCATCGCCCAGCAGCCCGAGGCTTATGCGGTCTTCATCGAACAGGGGGATAAAGCCGCGCCACCGAGCGTGGAGGCCATACCAGCTGTGCCAATGGAATGTCTGGAGTCGCTGCGTTGCCGTGCTACCAGGCGTGTTGCGCTCGTAGAGCCGGAGGTAGGCTAGCCGCACTATCCATTCTTGCCCAAGAGTAGGGAACTGCCTGTGGTTCATTGTCTCCCGGCTCATCTCCATAGCCGTGTAGAGGTAGTGGATAAAGGTCTCGTCGGCCACATCCTTCTTCAGGAAGTTGGGTACTTGGAAGTAGTCATCGTAGCGGAATCCGTAGTTCAGCGCGAGTTCGCACTGCGAGTTATAGCTCATAGGAGTGCCGAACCGTGCGTAGAAGTAGCTGTCGCGCAGTTTTAGGTATGGGGGGCGGGAGTCGTCAAAAATCGCAATCGGAGAGCTTGTGTGGTAGTCATACCGGCTAAAACGGTAGCCGAAAGCGTAGTAGAACGGTAGCGCGCGCAGCACATCCTGCCTGAATCCCACCTCCGCATTCGAGTAGAGGTGCCCCACGGTGCCGCTGGCGTGTATGCGGCTCATGAATAGGGAGAATAGCTTGAAGTCTAGCGCGAGGAAAATGTTATTCAGGTTCGCGCTCGAGATGTTGCCCCCTAGGGAAAGGTCGAGGCGGTTGGCCTTGGTTATACGCAGGTTGAGCTTGTAGTGCCCAGTGGTTTCATTATAGCGGGCGGTGGGGTAGATACGGTCGATTCTGCAGTCGGCACTCAGCTTGAAGTACTCATGCTTAAGCTGGTCGAGGGAGAATGCGTTCCGCTTTTTAATGATAGCCTTCCCGATGTTTTTGGCCTGAAGGGGTCTCAAGCCCTCAATTTCAATGTCTCGGGAGAAGATTAGCGGGGGTTTACGCCGGTTGAAATAGTTCCGTTGGGCTGCGAGAGTCGAGCTGTCCACCCTGTCGCGCACGCGGGCTTTTATTTGCGGCATAGCCTGTATGGCCTGCCTGTAGCCTGCTGCCACCAGCGAATCGGCCTGGTCAAAATCGAGAATCCCGATGCCCGGCAGCTGCGTCTCTACCGATACCCCTAGCGAGTCGGGCAGCGCGTAGTCTGTGGGGTTCATTATCAGAATGCCCAGCTGCCCTATCAGGTCGTCGGGCGCGGGCTGGGGGTAGTTGCCCGATACGTTGCTACCCACTATTATCCGCGGGCCGAACTCCCGCACCATCACATCCCAGGGGTAGTTGTTATAGATACCGCCGTCAAAGAGCAGGGCGCTATCCATTTCGGTGGCGCGGAACAGCAACGGATAGGTCATGCTGGCGCGCACGCAGGTGCCGAGATCCCCCCGGCTGAAGACCCTCGACCGTTTTCGGTAGACATCGCTCGCCACGCAGCGGAATGGGCGGAAAAGGTGGTCAAAATCGCCACGCGCCACCGCATTGCCAGAGGCCATAAGCTCTAGGAATGCGATATCCATCTCGGTGGTCTTTACCAGGTGGGAGGGCAGCACAAGCCGAAAGAGCGAATCTTGGCGGGCTACCGAGAGCGTCAGCAGCCGCGCATCGTTTCCGTACTGCAGGAAGTAGTAGCGATACCGCTCTGGGATATCGCCAGAGCTCCAGTACTTGAACTCCTGCGATTTGAAGAGCTGGAGCATCTCGTCGGGCGTGTAGCCTAGCGCGTAGAATACCCCCACAATGGCGCCTATCGAAGTGCCAGAGATGTAGTCTATGGGGATATGGTTCTCCTCCAGTGCCTTAATCACCCCGATGTGCGCCAGCCCTCTCGCCCCTCCACCGCTCAGAACCAGCCCCACACCCCTTCCGCGCCCAAGAGCCGTAGGGTAGCGCTGGTATCGCCCGGCATCGCCTGCGGTATCCGCATTCCTCCCCACAACCCCGCCCGTGGAGGGCAGAGCCAGAGGGGGTAGAAGCAGCAAATTCAGGCTAATGGCGATTAAAAGGCGGAGCATATCAAAATTTCCCCTATCTTCGCAGAAATTTTAAGCAAAGGTAAACACAATGAAACGTCTTGCAAAACTCCTTTCAATTTTAAGCTTGGGATTGGTGCTCTTGCTCTCCTTCCAAGCCTGCGGTAAGCCCAAGTATAACAAGGATCGCTACGTTCTGAAAATGTCTACCAGCAAGGGCGACATGTTGATAGAGCTCTACAATGAGACGCCGCAGCATCGTGATAATTTTATCAAGCTGGTGAAGGAGAAATATTACGATGGTACGGCCTTCCACCGCGTGATAAGCGGCTTTATGGCCCAGGCTGGCGACCCCAACACCCGCAATTGGCAGAAGGGGCAGCCCTACGGCCAAGGAGGGGCAGACTACACCATCCCGGCAGAGATCAATGCGGAGCTTTTCCACCGCAAGGGCGCATTGGCAGCCGCAAGGATGGGCGACGAGGTCAACCCGGAGCGGGCCTCCTCGGGCTCGCAGTTCTACATATCGCAGGGTAGGGTTTACAACCCCGAAGAGCTCAAGCAGCTTACAACCAATCTCTCCGAAGGGCGGAAGATGCGTAATGCCAACATGCGCGCCACGAAGTACTACATGGAGAATGTGGTGAACAACCCGAATTTTCCCAAGGAGAAGGTGCAGGCCCATATGGATTCTGTAATGCAAAGCTACGTGGCCACCGAAGTGGGCTACACGTTCTCCCCGGCCCAGCTAGAGGCCTACACCAAGGAGGGGGGGATACCGCACCTCGACGGCGAGTACACCGTATTCGGGCAGGTGATCGACGGCCTGGATGTGATCGACAGCCTTTGCAATGTAGAGACTGGCGAGGCCGATCTCCCTGTAGAGAAGCTCGAGATAAAGTCCATTACCATAGTGAACACCCCTAAGGGGATGAAGTAGGGCGAACCATGCTCTCTCGTATTCAAACCCTCCTCGCAGAACTAAAAGCGGCAACCCCTGCCACCCCAGAGGCGGTAGAGGCTCTGCGCGTGAGTATGCTTGGCCGCAGTGGGCAGATAACCAAGCTCATCGACGACTTCCGCGAGCTCCCTCCCGACCAGAAACGCGAGCTTGGCAAGCCGCTCAACGACCTCAAGTCCTTTGCCCAGGGCAGGATTAAGGAATTGCAGGAAAAAGTGCAGTCGGTGCAAGCCACGGGTACCGCTAGCCTCGACCTTACGCGTACTGCCATTCCAGCCCCCTTTGGCACAAGGCATCCCCTCGCCAAGATCCAGAGGGAGATTGAGGATATATTCTATCGCATAGGATTCACGGTAGAGCAAGGCCCAGAGCTTGAGGATGACTGGCACGTGTTCAGCGCCCTCAACTTCCCGCCCGACCACCCCGCGCGCGATATGCAGGACACATTCTTCATCTCCTCCGAGCCCGACACGCTCCTTCGCACCCATACCTCCTCGGTGCAGGTGCGCATTATGGAGCGGCAGAAACCGCCAATACGCGCCATATGCCCCGGGAGGGTTTTTCGGAACGAGGATATTTCGGCCCGCGCCCACTGCCAGTTCCACCAAGTGGAGGGGCTGTACGTGGACAGGGGTGTATCATTCGCCCAGCTCAAGCAGACGTTGCTCTACTTTGCCAGAGAGATGTTTGGGGCTGACACCAAGATACGGCTTCGCCCCAGCTTCTTCCCGTTCACCGAGCCCTCGGCAGAGGTCGATGTCTCATGCAACCTGTGCGGAGGTAAGGGGTGCAATGTCTGCAAGCATACCGGTTGGCTGGAGATCCTTGGATGCGGCATGGTAGACCCGAATGTGCTCCAAGCCTGCGGTATCGACCCCAGCG
>JABCOB020000172.1 GCA_013333835.2 Bacteroidia bacterium | reverse complement strand
GCTAGATACCATCCGTTTTTTCGCTCTACGCCCACCAGCGGACGTATGGTGTATACTCCCGGTTTTAGGCTTAAATTGCCGACCAGAATCTTTAGGCTAGAAATTCCTTTGAATAGAGAATCCACCCGGTAGCGCTTCTCGTGCTGCGCAACCTTTACGAGTTTTCCTGCAGCATCGTAGATTCCCAATGCTGGCGTTACCACCTCGGGCTGCAGCATAAGGCTGAAGAACTGGTAGATGGTGATGGGGAAGGTTTCGTTTACCCCGTAGTCTCGCTTCTCAAATTTGAGCGCATCTACTATGAATTCTGGATTCACATCCTGCCTGCATTCAATATTTGGGCGGAAGCGAGATATGGCTATTTGTCCCAAAATATACCCACTTCCCCCACCAGCACCAGTGCCGCCAACTTTAGGGTCGAGGTCGAGCAGCGAGAAGTAGCCATTGCCGTAGCCGCTCCAGCCCCAGTTAAAATGGAAACGTCCCTGCCCATCGTAGCCATCGCAAACGAAAGCGTGCGCCCCATTTAGGCTACCCCCTGCGTAGTAGACAGGGTAGCCAGCCCGAAGTTCACCGAGCAGAAGCTGTTCCCATACATCTCGACTCATGTACTCTCGGAGCGAGAAACGGAGTTCATTGCTGTAGCGGAAATTTTGCACTACAGCGTTGGCAGCCGTGTGCGAGTAGGCTCCACTCCCTTTGGCAGAGTAGTTCATGCTGCAGGCAGCCCCCACCTCATACATTAGTCGGGCTACGGCATCTTTAGAGGCTTGGCTTGGAGTTCCTACAGTGTAGTCGCTTTCCATTGCCTCCCAGTTGTAGAGGTGTTTTCCCAGCTGTTCACTCATAGAGCGTACCTGGCCGCCACTTCCTTGGAGCGAGTAGTGCACAGTGCCAGTTAGGGGGCGAACCGGCCAGCGTACATAGCGCATGATTTGCGACAGGGCGGTGGCACCACTCCCTACTGGGGTATGCAGTCCGTCTGCGTCTTTTGGGGTGTAGGCATTGTAAGGAGCTCTTTGATCCCATATGATGTCGCCCAGGAGCGGAGCGATAGCCGAGCCGCGAGTTTGGGGGTTGGCCGCCATTCTGCCCTCTCTGGCCACTGTGCCCACGTATTCACGGCATAGATCTAGCCAGTACGCTAGCCCCTCGGGCATCTCCCCCTCCTTTGGGAAAGTCGTCTCGGGCGAGTAGCCTAGCACAGCCTCTACCAGGTCGTCGCCCGCCACTATAGCATAGCCATTACCGCTAGGAGGTGAGAATACGTAGAACTCTGTGCTAGCCTCAGATTGCGCCCCTCTAGTGCCTTCTGCTTGCACACCATACGCCTCGCTAGCCGTGTATACCAGCACGAGGTCTTCATCGGTGGTAAGCTGTGAATCCATCGTATTCTTGGGCTTTGCGTCCCCTTTGTCAACTATGGAATCACCCGCCTGGTGTACAGAACCCTGTGTACCCAGTATGCCAAGCTGGCTCGCCGTGCTGGTGTTAGCGTTGGCCTGCCCGAGAACTGGGGTATTCCTCAGCAAGATTTCCCTTGCTATAGCTTTAGCCTGCTTTCGGGTTATAGGGCCAGCAGAGGTGTTGATGCTCCACAGGCCTAGGAGTGCAACGAGAGACCATGCCCACCAGCGATTTCCTTTGTACTGTTTCTGCATGGCGGTATCTCTAGCCTTTCCGTGCATCCAATCGTGCCGTACACGCAGTGCTACAACAGGATTCTGCTATAAATAGAGCGCCCTATTACCCATCGGCTACATGCGCTAGAACTTCTTGTACTTGTAGGTATACATAACCCGATACTTGTAGGGAGCATAGTAGGAATCCACCTTCACCATGTTCCCCTGGCTGTCAAACTGGGAATCCTTCTTCGATATTAAGCTAGGTTCCCCATCTATCCACTGCTCCCGCACCAGGTTACCCTCCTTGTCGTAGCCGTAGTCGCTATTCACCACCTCTTTGCCGCTTGGGGTAGCCTGCATTACCTGCACCAGCTGCCCCTTGGCATTGAATACGTACCGGAGCGCATTGCGGAGCTTACCCTCGTAGAACTCGCTTTCGGTAGCTATGCGCCCCTTGGTGTCGTAGGTGTATTCCACACGTTTCCCCTCTTTCCCCTCAGCGTCGAATTGGGTGTCGGTTAGCAGGTTACCATTATCGTCGTACACCTTCTCCACATTGTAGGGCTTGCCATTCTTCGGGGTGATGCGGATAATCTGCTTTGAGCCTTGGTAGGAGTAGATCCATCGCTCGTTCACGGTGTTGTCTGCAGCGTAGCGCGTTATATCAGACAGCCGACCGTTTGGCAGGTAGCTGTAGGTTATCTTGTAGTTTGCCGTACCATCAAACCCCGTTTCTTGCAGCTTATTCCCATTGGCATCGTAGGTGAACTGCTGCTTGTAGAAGAGCTTCATCACCTTCTTCCCTTTGCCGCCCATTGCCACGGGCTCCTCCTTGCGGTACTCCGTTTTTAGCCCCTGGGCATTGTAGGTGTAGTAGTGGCGGCTCGACTCATCGCCATTCGCACGGTAATTCACTATGCTCAGCGGGTTGCCATTCGTGTCGTAGGTCGTTACGCAGGTTTTGTATCCCTCGGCATTGGGAGTCGATTTGGTGTACTTGTGGGTGAACTGCGTCGACTCCTGAATGTGGTTATCCCGCATTCGCTGCCTATCCATCGCTTCCCGGTCTAGTTGGGCCAGTACCGGCGTAGAGGCCAGTGCCAGCAGTAGGACGCATAGGGCTACGTATCGTTTCATCTGAATGACTTTCTATTTAAAAGGCGAGTTCTTACTCTAAACGGCAGAACAGGGGCTTACTGCCCGCCAAGCGGACTCTGGCCGTACTGGATTCTCCCGAT